>DSAU01000386.1 GCA_011046315.1 bacterium | reverse complement strand
GTAGTATTAATTTTACGATTTAATATGTTGGGTTTCATGTTCGCCCGCCACAATGACATCGGTCGCCAGGCCCAAAAATAAACCGTGTTCGACCAGCCCCGCGCGCTTTTTCAAGTTTTGCGCCAACTCACGGGGATTTGAAATCGGATCGAATTTGCAGTCAAGCAAAAAATTGCCTTCATCGGTAACAAACCGTTGTCCGGCTTTTTCCGTGCGCACCAACGTTTGTGCTCCGAGAGATTCTAAATAAGACAGCATGGGCCGAAGGCTAAACGGCACTACCTCAAGCGGCAGTTTGCAGTTTGTGCCCAGAGCCGGCGCAAGCTTGCTTTGGTCGACGATAATCATCACCCGGCGACTGTTTTGCGCCAGAATTTTTTCATGCAACAAAGCGCCTCCGCCGCCTTTAATCAAATTAAGCTCCGGATCGACCTCATCAGCGCCGTCGATGGTTAAATCGATCACCGGGAAGTCATCCAGCGTTCCCATCGGAATACCGAACTGCCGGGCGAGTTCTGCGGTGCGGCTGGAACTTGGAATGCCGACAATCGATTCTAGAAGACCGATTTTGATTCGCTTGCCGATTTCTTCCAGCGCATACCACGCTGTGCTGCCGCTTCCCAGTCCAAGAATCATCCCGGATTCGATAAATTCAACCGCTTCTAACGCTGCTTTCTTTTTATAAAAACTTGACTCGTTCATTGATTCTTTTTGTGTTGTTATAATATTTCAGCCATCCGTTGTTCGGCGGTCGCAAGTAATCTTCTCGGATGATCGATAATCCATTTTTCATCCAATACTTTGCTTTTGTGCACCGATTCCCGGGTGAAATCACTGGTAACCGCCAGGCAATTCATACCAGCTGATAACGCAGCCTTTATCCCATTCACAGAGTCTTCGATAACCAGACAGACTTCCGGCTTCATCTGCAATTGTGAAGCGACTAACAGATAAATTTCCGGATCCGGCTTGCCCGCATCAACATCATCCCGGGTGGCGACAAAATCAAACATGTTTTTTAATTCAAGAATATCCAGCACTTTCCCGGTTTGCTCGCAATGAGACATGGTTGCCAGTCCGGTTTTCAATCCTTTTTTCCGCACCGTTTTCAGCAAGTCCAAATTATAGGGACAGCGATACGATTTCAGAATCGCCGGCTCATTGAGAAATGTTTGATACACTTTCAAGCGGAGCTGCACAAACGCCTGCCAGGGTGTGGTCACGCCAAAATCTTCCATTCTTTTTTGGGCCGCGTTTTGCAGCCCGAATTCATTCATCAAATGAATGGCAACTTCCCTGCGCGACAGCCCAACCACATTCTTAAACGCTGCAATGATTTCCGATTCCGACAGCCGATTTTCTGATAATTGAATGGCTGCTTCTGCATAAGATTTTGCTTTCAATATCTCCGTTTGAACCAGTGTTCCGTCCAGATCAAAAATCGCTGCTTTTATCATAAAACGATTTCTCCGATCGTTAATGCGGCAATAAAAAAGAACAGGAGCCCCAGTCCTTTTTCCAATTGATGTTTCGGTATTTTTCGAGACAGAAATGAACCGAACTGCGCGCCAATAATCACTCCCGGCACAGTGAATATTACAATGCTGAACACCGTGTGTAATACGGCTCCGCCATAGGTTGTAAATTTATAAAAATGGCCAAGGGAAGCGACAAGCGCGGTGACGGCAACGACAAAGACACTGGTTGCCACTGATACGGCGCTGGGCACCCGGCAGCGCTGCAGAAGGAAATAACCATTCAGCTCACCCAGCCCGGTGGAGATCATTCCCACGAACAATCCACCGATACCGGCAATTATTCTTCCCTGATTTTTATTGCATACCGTGTAACATATTTTCTCCTGATCTCTTGTTGTGATGCAGGTTTCCGCCTTTTCGGCGCCATATTCTTTTTCAATATGTTCATCTAACAGTGTGATCTCTTTTGATTCCGGCGCGCGAAGAAAACTGGCAGCGATAGCAAATAAGCCCATTCCAAAAATCGCTTTTAAAACATTTGCTTCAACCATGCCCGAAGCCCAGGTTCCAATAAGCGCCAACGGAACTGTAACAGACAACAGCGTTATTCCCAATTTATAATCAATCAGCTTCTTGTGTGAATACGCATACAATCCGCTGGCAAAGCCAAACACTTCGGTGATGAGCCCTGTGCCGATGGCAATTTCAGGCGGCAGGCGTAATACCAGCATAAAAAAGGGCGCGAAAAATGTCGCGCCGCCCACGCCCGACGCCATGGCAATGGTCGCAAAGACTAATGCAACGGGCAACGTAAACCAATATTCGAACGTCATCTGACCGCCGCTGTAATTGTTTTCATACCGCTTATAATATCTTGCCCTAAATGAAAGCGAATCACTCTTCTGCCAGCCTCGATCAGCGCCTGACGATCACCCAACGCCTGGGCTAACGCCAGCACACCAAAGCTCATGGCTGATTTTGCCTCCCCGGCGCTGTCAGGAATCGGAGCATCCTGGCTAAAGTCGGCGGTTATCTGTATGAACAACCCGTTGCCGCCATCGCCTTTGTGCAACTGTCCTGTGGAGTGCAAAAACCGGGGACCATAGCCCACCGTGGTTGCAAGCTGGTAGCGCCTCTGAATTTGAGTCCGTAATTCCTGCAGCGCCGCTGTAGTTTCCGATGTCGGTTGAACAAACGCCTGAATCGCCACATAAGTCCTGGACTTTTCTTTTTGCGCTTCACGCACTTTTTCCAGATTTTCGTGAAAAGCGACTTTGAGATTCTTTGCTTTTTTATCACTGAAAACAGCAATATTGTCGGAAATAAATGAAGGCTCCTGTTCAGGCAGTTTGCCTTGTTCCTGGTATGCCGCCACCATCTCGCGGGCAAGATTTTTTGCCGCTTCCACATTGGGCTGGTCGAACGGGTTAATTTTCAGAAAATATCCTGCGATGGCTGTCGCCATTTCCCAGCGAAAAAACTCGCCGCCAAGATCGTATTCATCGTTTAAATGCAGGGTCACCACGGGATGTCCCGCATTTTTAAGTGCCGCAACTTTTTCATCATAGGTTGGGTCCTGATCAAATTTCATTTCGACAAACAGGCGGTCGTTCCCATACACGGCTGGTTCCAGAAGCGATTCGCCATCCACAGGCAGAATGCCCCTGTCTTCTTTACCCGTGCTCTCTGCGATCAATTGTTCGGTCCAGGCGCCAAACGGCGCAATTTTGGGCGACATGATCAGGGTGAGTTTGTCGCGTCCCTGGTAAGCCAATTCTCCCATGACGGCGCCCAACTGCGCGGCGGTATTGTCGCCGTGAACAGGGCAGTTGCACCCCTCGCTGTTGCAAACCATGGTCTGCGCCCGATCGAGCAGTTTTTTCAGATCGACCCCGATCAGTCCAGCGGGAACCAGCCCAAAATACGAGAGCGCCGAATAGCGGCCGCCGATGTTGGGATCGTTGAGAAATATTTTGCGGAACTTCAGCTCTTTTGCCATGGCCTCCAGGCCGCTGCTCGGATCGGTAATGGCAATGAAATGGCTGCCGATATTTTTTTCGCCCACTTTTTTTATGGTAAGATTGTAAAAATATTTCATAAAGGAAATCGTCTCGACGGTGCCGCCGGACTTGGTGGACACAATGAACAGCGTTTTCGCTGGATCGATATTTCGGCTGATATTCAGCACGGCGCCTGGCATGGTGCTGTCCAGCACCTGTAAATCCAGGTATCCTTCCTTGACGCCAAACGTCAGGCGGAATACTTCGGGCGCCAGGCTCGATCCGCCCATGCCCAGCAGCAG
>DSAU01000179.1 GCA_011046315.1 bacterium | reverse complement strand
CAGGTGTTTCTTGAAAACGATCGGATGGGGCAGGCAACGGTGAGTTTAAGTCCCGGAGAAACCCAAACTATTAAATTCAAACTGGTACCGACCAAGACCGGCATTATCTCCGGTTTTGTTGCAATTGAGGAAGATGATTTGTTGTTGGATAATCAGCGATTTTTTACCCTGTATGTGCCCGATCAAATCAGGGTTGCGCTGATTGCCCGTGAAGCCAGTGATATTAAATTCCTCCGTCTCGCACTCAATCCCAACCAGCAGCAATCGACACGGCTACTGCTGGATTTTTTAACGCCGGAGCGAATTGATTTTGGCGCCCTGGAAAAATATCATGTTGTGCTGCTGTCTAATGTACGACGTGTCGAGGGTCCGCTACTTTCTGAATTAGAAAATCATGTTCGACGTGGCAAAGGTTTGATGATCTTTATGGGCAGTGACGCTGATTTGAGACATTACAATGAAAATATCAACCAAAAATTCTCACTGCCGATGTTTACCGAAACTCGGGGCGAGTTAGGAAAAAAGGACGTTGGTCTAACCATCGGTAGAATTGATTATCGCCATCCAATTTTTTCCGGTGTGTTCGAAAGTGAAAATCGGCAAATTGAGTCGCCCCAAATTTATTTTTTCGTCAGAATCAAATCGCAGCCGGATGATGAGCGGATCATTGAGCTAAGCAGCGGAGACCCTTTTTTGATTGAGTCTGCAGCTTTTCAGGGAAAGGCGCTTATGTTTACTTCTGGAATTGATCCTGATTGGTCAGACCTTTATGTGAAAGGGCTATTTGTTCCGCTGGTGAACCGTGGCGTTTTATATTTGGCTGATAATACAAGGCAACAGTTCACCGAGATTTTTATCGATGATGAGCTGAGCGCGACGCTGTCCCAGGTTGAGAGCTATTCAGATTTGAAAGTTGAGAGGCCGGATGGTCGGTCGCATCAGGTCAAGCCGGTGGTGGAAAAAGGAAGCCTGAAGATAAGCTATCAAAACACAGATGAACCGGGAATTTATACGCTTTTTAACGGGAAGGAACTGGTGACCAAGTGGGCGGTTAATTTTCACCCATTGGAATCCGAATTGAACTACATTGCGCAGACTGAATTGAGCAATATTATGGGAGATCTCAGGGTGGTCGATTTAAAAACCGGAAACATGGTAAAAGATGTAAAATTAACACGACATGGCAGGGAGTTATGGAAATTTGTGTTGGCGTTAGCGCTGTTGCTTTTGATTGTTGAGATGATTTTAGGTAGAGAGTCAACTGATGAAATAAAGACGGCGGGGGCGGAGAAGTTTGATTAAACAGCAAAAAGAAAGAGCGATCATAGTAGGCGTCATTCATTCTCGTCAAAGCCGGGCCCAGGTTGAGGAATATTTGGATGAGTTAGCGCTATTGTTGGACACTGCCGGAGCCGAAGTTGTTGACCGGATCATTCAGGAGCGTACAGGTTTTGATCCGGCGTTTCTGGTGGGCAGCGGGATGGCGGAAATTTTAGCGGAAAAGGTTAACTCGCTTGAGGCGGATCTTGTGGTGTTTGATGATGATCTAAGCGCGGCTCAACTGAGAAATTTAGAGGAGTGCTGCGACACAAAAATAATGGATCGAAGCGGTATTATTCTCGACATTTTTTCGCGCCGGGCGAAATCTCGCGAGGCTAAAACCCAGGTCGAGTTGGCGCAGTTAAAATATTATCTCCCTCGGCTTACCAAAATGTGGACCCATCTTTCCCGTCAAAGCGGTGGCGCCGGAATCGGGTTGAGAGGTCCCGGTGAAAAACAGTTGGAAGTGGATCGCAGGATGATCAGAAAGCGCATTACTGTGCTTTCAGCCGAACTTGAACAAATAGCCGGGCAGCGTGAAATTCGTCGCCATCGAAGAAAGGATCTGTTTAATGTGGCGTTGATGGGTTATACCAACGCCGGAAAAAGTACATTAATGAATGCTTTGACGGCTTCTCATCTCTATGTTGAAAACCAGCTATTCGCAACGCTGGATGCCACGGTGAGAAAGCTGCCCCATGAGGGAAAAGAGCATATTCTGCTAATCGATACCGTCGGATTTATTCGAAAATTACCTCATCATTTAGTGGCTTCATTTAAAAGCACCCTGGAAGAGACCAAACAGGCTGATTTGCTGCTCCACGTCGTCGATTGCAGCCATCCTTATTATCAAGATCAAGTTCAAGTTATTCAGCAGGTGATAAAAGAGCTGGCAATCGATGATCGACCGGTTATTACCGTTTTTAACAAAATTGATCGGGTTGGAGACAAATCTTTTTTGAGAGAATTGAAACAACACAATGAGTCGGCGTTTCTGGTTTCTGCACAGAGGGGAATTTTTATCGACGAGCTGAAAAAGGAAATTATAAACAGGGCACAACAGCAGAACATGATTGCAGAATTAAAAATCCCGCTGGCTGAACAAAAAGCATTGGCTTCAATTTATGAATGGGCAAAGATTTTAAAGAAAAAATATCATGATGATTATGTTGCATTGTCGATAGAATTTGCTGCTGAATATAAAGACGACTATCTGCGTTTGGTCGGAGAGTTATCCAACAGCGAAAAAAGCCCATCAAAATATTAATCCATTAGTTTTGTCCGATGAAAATACTAATCATTGATGATGAAATAAATATCTGTCGTTCGCTGGGCGGGTTGCTTGAGGACTTAGGCCACCAAGCTGAGTGGCGCCTTGATGGTAAATCCGGTCTTGAAAGATCGCTTCAGGATAATTTTGAGTTGATTTTTTTGGACGTTAAGCTGCCCCAAAAAAGCGGACTTGAGGTTTTGGAGGAGATTAGAAACCACAAACCGTATCAGTCTATCATTATGATCAGCGGAGAGGCGGATTTGCAAACCGCCGTTAAAGCGACTAAATTAGGAGCAGATAATTTTTTAGAAAAACCGCTCAATTCCGATCGCGTGCTGTTGGAAGTAAAAAACATCGAACGGCAGCTCTCCATGATGCGCGAGGTTGCTGATTTAAAAAAAATGGTCGATCAGGAATATCAGCTAATCGGAAATTCGGCGGCAATGGAAAAACTCCGGCTTGAGATCAAAAAAGCTGCGCCGTCGGATGGCAGGATATTAATCTTTGGCGAAAACGGCGCCGGAAAAGAGTTGGTCGCCAGGGAAATCCACCAGCAAAGCTATCGCAATAACGGTCCGTTCATCAAGGTCAACTGCGCAGCGATCCCAAAAGACCTGATCGAAACTGAGTTGTTCGGACATGAAAAGGGATCGTTTACCGGCGCTGTAAAACAAAAAAAAGGCATGTTTGAGGAAGCGGACGGCGGAACCCTGTTGCTGGACGAGGTTGGTGATCTGTCGCTGGAATCGCAGGCAAAACTGCTTCGAGTTCTTCAGGAAAATGAATTTCAACGGGTGGGCGGTGTCAGGCCTATCAGGTTTAACGTGCGAATTATTTCCGCAACCAACAAAAACCTGGCTTCCGAAATTAAATCCGGAAAGTTTCGTGAGGATCTGTATTTTCGGTTAAATGTCATACCAATTGTTGTTCCGTCTCTGCGGGAGCGCAAACAGGACATCCCGATTTTAGCGCAACATTTCATAAACAATTTTAGTTTGAAAAGCGGAAAACGTTTGAAACGAATTGAAAAAAACGCTTTTACCCCGATGCTTCAATATGATTGGCCTGGAAATGTTCGGGAATTAAAAAATTTTATCGAGAGGCTGGTGATTATGACAGATGGTGAACTAATTCCTGAAGAAACGGTGGTTGGAGTTTTTCCCAAAGCGGATGAAATCCGCTCCCATTTG
>DSAU01000479.1 GCA_011046315.1 bacterium | reverse complement strand
GTCCAACCGCCGCGCCGAGGCAACTCTCTGGCACACATTTCCATAATTTTCGTCGCTGGTGTGATGGGGTAACCAGCGTAAAAATTTAGCCCACAATCGAAAGCGCCTTTTGCCAGCGCTTCATTGCCGCTGATGAGATTTTTGGGCGCTTTTTCCTCGTCAATTTCAAATTGAGCATTGAGCGGATAATGCTCTTTACAATAGTCATAACCTAACTCGAAGGCTTGAACATTTTGACTGACTACCGTTTCACCTTTGCGGGAAAATATTTTCCGGATATAGGTAATAAAAACTTTTGCCGGTAAATCGAATAGATAGCATAGCGCACCCATGGCAACGATATTTCTGCCCTGGCTGGTGCCCGAGGCTTGATTTGCCAGGTTTTTCAGTGGTACTCCAAAACCATTCATTGCCGGCGGAATATGCGCTGCCAGACTTTCTCCCTCAAGAATCTCTCCGCTTTCACTGATTTCGTAAATAACGCTACCGCTCGATTTGACAGCTTGAATTTCAGCAATCGATTCTTTTGCAGCCATGCCCACCAGCAGATCGATTCCGTCTCCCATACTATAAAGCGGCTGTCGCGAAAACCTTACTGTGGTAGTGGATTTTCCCAAACCGCGAATTTCAGCGCTATAGATGTCATTTACCATCACGTGCAGGCCAATTCCGGCTACCGCGCCGGCTAATATTTTTCCGGATGATACAATGCCATCGCCAGCAATTCCACAAAAACGTACGCTCAATTCACTGTATTTCATTCGATCCTTTTGATTTCCGTTCAACCATTTAAATATTCAGTTTCATTTTTGAAAAACCGTTTGCGTTGACCGTCAGCTTTACTCCCACCAGCGAGCGGTTAATGGCTTACCCATTAAATTAAAGACAATCGTATCTTGAATCTGGTACTCCACATTTTGGCCGGTCATATTCCTGGCGGCAATTTCGCCCTGCTGCTCTGCATTGGGTCTGCCGAAATTTATCCAGTAATTTTTAAGGACGGGATGGTAAATTTCAACACAATCTCCGGCAGCAAAAATATCCTCCACAGAGGTACGCAAATGCAAATCCACCAAAATGCCGGTTTTTCGGTCAATACCAGTGGTTTCGATCCATCCGATATCAGGCTGATAATAATCCCAGCCAAAAACGAGATCAGTGAGGAGTTGGTTTCCATTCAAGGTGATTACCTGGTATTTGCCATCCTTTTTCTCGATGCCAATTATCCTGTCATGCGTGATAATATCAATCTGCTGCTGCTCTAAAAACTGATGGACATCGTTGGCAAATTGTTGCTCCAGCAACGGGAATTGCGCCCGGGGTTGAGGAGTCAGGTAAGTTACCTTTTTACCCAGATTTCGCAATGCCGCCATTAAATCCAAACTGCTCAAGCCGCTGCCGGAGACGATACAATGATTAAAATTCGGTAAATTTCTTTTAAGCAACAACACATCGGTCAGGTCATAATAACGATGAAGGTGTTTTGCGAATGAACGCATCGCCGGACCGGTTTGAGGACATCCGCCAGTGGCAATTAACAATCGATCGTAATTAATAATTTCATTATGAGCCAACTGGACACATTTTCTCTCCGGATGAATGAATTTCGCCGATTGACCTTTTCGAAAATGGATATTGAGCGCTCGGAAGTCTTCACAAGACATGTAGTAAAGTTGTTGTTGGTCAACTTTCTGACATAGAAATTCTGTCAACCGATGGCGACGATAGGGCAAATAATTTTCTTTGCCGACAAGGACAATCTCAGCGACAGAATCAACAGAACGGATTGTTTTTGCTGCGGCGATTCCGGCAACGCCGGCGCCAATAATAACATATTTCATTTGTCGTCCTCAACAAAAGTGCGGGGACTTATTGATAATTTTTCAATAGCTGCTAAAAATGGTCTCTATATGTGGATGACAAAACAAACAATGTTGGTTAGTGTTTCACAAAAAACAACTAACGAGCTCTTCTGGAACACTAATCTACGGGAACTGTTTCCAACTCATATCTGGAAATGGAAATACACTCCACTGGACAAACCCGGTAACAATTGCCACAACGAATACATTTATTATTGTCAATGGCTATGGCTTGCACTTCGCTCCAGCTTGATGTGTCCACATAATTTAAACTTCCATCTTCACTGACCTCAATGTCCTTTGCCATTTTTATACAATCAACCGGCATAACATCGATGCAAGCCAGACAGTAAATACAACGTGCTATATCAATTTGAAAATTAAAATGACATAGATAGCAACGCCGGGCCTCGATCAACGCCTTTTCCTTTGAAAAACCGAGTTCGACTTCTGCATTTTTGTTGCGACGCTGCGAAAGTGGTAACTCATCCATCGGCTGGAGGGGTATAAAATCATCGTTTCGCTCCCGCCCGGTCTGTTCCACCGGTTGGATACGAACCCGATCCTCATAGCCGCGCAAAGCGGTTAAGAACCGGTGCACTTCTCGAGCTGTCTTTCTACCGTCGGCGGCGGCTTCAATGACTGTGGCTGCCCCATATCTAAAATCACCGGCGAGAAAAAAATTATCCGCCGGTTGCGATAATAGTTTGCCAAGGATTTCACGCTCTTCTTTTTGACCGATGGCGAACACAATCGTATCCGCATCGATTATAAACTCGGAATCAGCAATGGTTTTTACCGATTTATCCGGCTGAAGTTGATTGCGACTCAGCCTGAGCCTAATGACCCGACCGTCTTTGCTCTCCACTGCCACCGGAGTAACCAGAAAGGCAAATTCAACTCCCTCAGCTTCCATCGCGTCGATTTCGTGAGCGCCAGCGCCCATCATATCTCTGGTAAACAGGAAGGCAATGCTAATTTTTTCCGCTCCCAATCGATAGGCAATTCTGGCACAGTCCACCGCGGTAAAACCGCCACCAATCACAACCACCTTTCGCACCGGATAATTGATCTGCTCAAGATTGGCTTTCATCATAAAATCAAGTCCGTAAAATGATCCCTTGCTATCCAATCCCGGGATATCCAGTTCTTTGGCAAGCATGCAGCCACCAGCCAGAATGACAGCATCATATTGGCTGGTGAGATTTTTAAATTCAGCCTCGCCTTCGATCCTTTTTCCAGTCTCTATTTTTACGCCCAATCTGATAATTGATTCCACATCCTGATCCACGATGTCGTGTGGCAGCCGAAATTGAGGCAGCCCGTAGCGCAACATACCGCCGGTTTTTTGAAATTGCTCTAAAACAGTTACCTCATATCCCAGCAAAGCCAAATCATTGGCGGCTGTTAATCCGGCGGGTCCGGAACCGACAATGCAGATGGACTTTCCGTTCGGCGCAATTTTAGGATATGACGTTTCAAATCCAAGGTCGGCGGATGAACGTTTCAAAAAGCAGATGGAAACCGGATCACCGAGCCCGTCCCAGCCATGGCGACAGGCACTCTCACAAGGGCGATGACACACCCGCCCCAAAATAGAAGGCAGAACATTATCGCGGCGATTAATCCGGTAGGCGCGTTCAAAATCGCCCTCCATGATCGCCTGAATATAACCCGGAATATCGGTCATGATGGGACAGGCTTTTTTGCAGGGAATATTAACGTCGATCCATTTACGGTCAACAATATCGGTTGAAATTTCGATACCGCTGTTTTTATAAATATTTTTCATTCATGATCTCCGAATGGATAAAACTGCTGATCAGTTATGAGTATTATTAACAGTTTGGTCGTCAATCCGATCAACAATGATTCGCCCCAATAAAAAACAACGTAATAGTTCAGCACTCTTAACTAATAATGT
>DSAU01000457.1 GCA_011046315.1 bacterium | reverse complement strand
TCACCCCAATGCGAGCTTTGATGACCAAAATGTTCAATTTAATACGCGTTATTACTATGCGGTTACTTCGGTTGACGGCTCGAGCAATGAGAGCGAGTTTTCCACGCAGATAGAAATACTGACGCCCAGGGCTTATACCCTAACGGTTGGTGTGGATCCGTCAGCAGGTGGTTCGGTTTCTAAAAGTCCCAACAAATCAAAATATGTCGATGGGACACAGGTAACGCTGACCGCAACCCCAGCCTCGGGCTACCGCTTCGACCACTGGAGCGGCGACGTTTCAGGCACGAGTGAGTCGGTTACCATCACCATGAGCGGCAACAAATCGGTGGTGGCGCACTTCGTTCCCATTCAGTACAGCCTGTCGGTTTCGGTTGATCCCTCTGGTGGCGGCTCGGTGAGCAAGTCGCCCAATAAATCTGTGTATAATTACGGTGAAGTAGTGACATTGACAGCCAGCCCCAACAGTGGATTTGAATTTGATAATTGGAGCGGAGATTTGTCAGGAACCAGTTCCACGGTTACAGTTACCATGAATGCAAATAAAGCTGTCGGTGCAAATTTTAAGGCACTCCAGTTTTCGTTGAATGTAACTTCAGATCCAGCAGAAGGCGGCATTGTCAATAAAAGCCCAAATAAGTCGCTTTATGATTACGGTGAAACTGTAACCATTGCGGCGAGTCCCAATACCGGTTATCGCTTTGATCAGTGGGGAGGTGATGTTTCCGGGAACACCGAATCGGTAACCGTAACCATGGTTTCAAACAAGACCATCACTGCGCATTTCAGTCTCCAACAATTTACACTAAATATTAAAATTGATCCTTCAGATGGCGGATTTGTCAGCAAAATACCGGATAAAGAATATTATGATTATGGTGAACAAGTCAGGATCAAAGCCTCGGCTGATTCCCGTTACCGGTTTGACTATTGGAGCGGAGATGCAAGCGGCAACCATTCGAATATCAATTTATCAATGGATTCGGATAAATTAATAATCGCCCATTTTAAGCCGAAATTTCAAATCAGCGGCAATGTAAATTATCGTAAAAATGACATCCCGTTAAGCTATACACGCATCGATCTGGATGGTGATTCAACCGGTACACGGCAGGCTGATGAATCTGGTTATTATGAATTCCAATCACTTGAGCCAGGTCTCGAATATTATACACAAGCAAGCAGAAACAGCGGTTTTCATGACTGTTGCGTCATTAGCTATGATGCGGCAATTGCGGCGCGAATCGCGCTTAATTTAATACCAAACGCTTCATTGGAAGAACGGCTATCTGCTGATGCTGACGGCAATTCAACCGTTCAAATGTTTGATGCGGCTTTGATTGCGCAACACGCTGTCGGGCTTTCACATCCACAAAGCAAGATTGGGAATTGGGGTTTTAGCCCATCGACCCGTGTTTATTCCTGTTTGGATTCAAATCTTATCAACCAGGATTTTATCGGTCTCATTGTCGGAGACGTTGATGGGAATTGGACGCCCGATGGTCCCCTGACAAAAGCCAAAGGAGCTATGGCACAATATTCCTATCTTTCCGACATTAAGACCCGGCAGGGGGAAGAAATTGTTATTCCCCTTATCGCGGAAGGCGACAAAGAGATTTTATCCTTTGATGTGGTAATCAATTATGATGTTAAATCACTGGAGTTTGTTGAAATTCGAAAAGCAGATATTGCAAAAGATTTTCAGATTTTTATTAATGATGGAATTCCGGGAGTAGTCAAAATCGGTGGTTTTAATCTAATGCCAATGACTTCAACTGGAACCTATGCTGAAATTATATTTAAGGTAACCGGGGATAATGGTTCGATAAGTCAAGTTGAAATAGAAAGCTACCGGGTGAATGCCGATCAGGAACAACATGCAACTGCCACTGTGGTGATCTCATCGGATGAAATTTTCAAAGTTCCCAGAGAATATGCATTATTAGACAACTATCCCAATCCGTTCAATCCACAAACAACGATAAATTTTCATCTTCCCAAAACTGAATATGTGTCGATAAAAATCTATAATTTGTTGGGACAAGAAGTCTTCACGCTGGTGGATGAAATTAAAACCGCTGGCGCCTATCAACTTCATTGGGATGGTAGAAACGCTTATGGTCAGATCGTGCCTTCCGGTAGTTATATCTATCAGATGCGTACCAGGCAATTTGTGGCTTCAAAAAAAATGTATTTGACAAAATGAACATTATTTAAAGGTTGATGTTAATGGCAAAATAAAAAAATATGATGGCGTTTTAGCTGTTTGATTTTAAATTTTTGTAAAGTTTGGTATATAAGTTGTAACTTAAAAATGAGGTCAAATTTCAAATATGCAACCATGGATTTTTAACCTTAAAATTATAAAGCAAATAAGCCATGGGAATGAAACTCATTTTTTGGTTGAAAATAATACTTTGTACCTTACTATCTGTTCAATATTCAGCCAGTTACGCACAGCAGGTACTTTTAACCTGGGGAAAATCAACTGAAAACGACATCGTAAATTATGCCATCTATCGAAAAGCGGATCCAAACTCGGGTTTTTTGATGATAGGAAAAATAGCATCCAGCGATACCAATTATTATGACTCGGATGTTCGATGGGGAGCATGGTTTGGATATGCCGTTACTTCCATTGACCAATCCGGTAAGGAAAGTGATTTCTCAAATTTTGTCGAAGTTAATATTCCGGATCAAATGCTTGAGTTGAACGAATTTTCTGGTTTTGTTCAACAAAACAAAGTCATTTTGCAGTGGAGTGCTTATGGTATCCAGCATTATACCAGCTTTGAGGTGCAACAAAAATCTGATAATACTGATTATTTTTCAACAATAGGTTTTGTTCAAACGGTTGACGAAATTTCGAATTACCGCTATCAATATGTGATTGATGCACCTGAAGTGGGAAAGAATTTCTACCGGGTGAAAATCCTTTTTAATGATGGGACGGTTTGTTTTAGCCAGATAATCGAAGTTGATACAAATGTCCCGCAGCAGTTTTATCTTGAACAAAATTATCCCAATCCGTTTAACAGTTCGACAAATATTCGCTATGGAATAGAAAAATATTCCCATGTTCAATTAAAGATATTTAACGTTAATGGTCAGGAAATGAGATGTTTAGTTGCCGAATATCAACAGCCCGGAAGGTACGTGATCAAATGGGATGGCGAAGATATGTGGGGTAAGAAACTTCCCTCCGGAATTTATTTTTACCAATTGAACGTGCCAGGAACGGTGATGAACAGACGCTTAATTTACTTAAAATAAATAGTGGGGCTTTTGGGTGGTCAGGTAAAAAAATCAGGAGAAAGAAAATGTTAAAATTATGGAAATGTTCGCTATTGTATATTATGTTGTTTAGTTTTGCCGGGTTGGCTCAGGCAGCTTTATATTATGTTGATAAAAACGCCACTGGCAGCAATAATGGTACATCCTGGGCAAATGCCTGGAACAGCTTTTCAAATATTAATTGGAGCATTATTTCACCAGGTGATGTGATTTATATTTCCGGTGGCTTGAGCTCGAAGACTTATTACGAATCACTGGATGTGAACGCTGATGGAACATCCAGCAATCCGATTGTGATTACCAAAGGAACCACCAGCGGACATAACGGTGAAGTCGTTATCGATGGTCAAATGACCCTGGATTTTGGGGTTCGAGTTGAAGGCGATGACTATATCGAAATTAGTCATTTGACAGTAAAAAATTGTAATGGGAATGGACAAATCAGGGTGCGTTATTGCACGGGTGCGGTGATAAAAAATAATTCGCTTTATGTGACCGGGCATGGGGGAGTTTATCTGCATT
>DSAU01000038.1 GCA_011046315.1 bacterium | reverse complement strand
TTTACTTTCTAATACAAAGAACTTTAAACCATCAATTACTTTACAGGAGGTAGCTATGGATCAAAATCAAGTCGCCCGGGAAATTACAATCATAAAACAGATGATTGAAAAAACAAAAAGAGAAACTGCCGAATCCGGGCATCTGTTTATTTTTATGGGTATCGCAACGGTGCTCTTCGTTCTTTGTGTTGGATTGTTGGAATTATTCCAACTGAGCCAGTGGATTTTGCCAGCAATGATTATTCTGACCATTGTAAATGGCTTCATTGGATTTTTGGTTGTAACGAAAAGCGATAAATCAGAAAGAGTGAAAATCTATCCCAAGACTGTGGTCTTAAATTTATGGGTCATTTGCGGGCTTACGCTTGTCCTACTGACCTTCCTTTTTCCTTTTTTGAAGGTTTACCCATTTAGTGCGCTGGGCGTCATTGCTTCGCTCATTCTGGGGATTGCCGTTTTTGTAACAGGCGTAATTTATGAGATGCGATCAATTTTATGGCTCAGTTCCGCCTGGTGGATCGGCGCTATTTTATTGGCGCTGATAAAAGGCCCGTTCAGTTTTTTTATTTTAATCGCCACCATCATTGTCGGATGGATTTTCCCCGGCTTCATAATTAACAGGCAATACAAAAACGGGAGCAAATAAAATGGACCAACACCAAATTCTTCAATTGGATCCCATCATTCATGCTCCAACCAGATTGGCGATTTTGTCAATTTTGATCACCGTTGAAAATGCAAATTTCACTTTTTTGAAGGAGTCCATTGGAGTCACCGATGGGAATTTAAGCACGCATCTAACAAAGCTGGAATCCAGTGGAATTGTCACCATAGAAAAGACATTCAAAGGGAAAAAACCGCAGACAATTTGCGCCATTACCGATAAAGGCAGAGACGCTTTCAAAAACTACCTCGACCAGTTGGAGCAAATTGTCCAGAGTCAAAAACATAAAAAGTAAATTTAATTTTTGGAGGATAAAAAAATGAAATCAATTTTTCAGAAATCCGCACTACGCTTAATTTGTCTGGCATTGATGCTATTTCCAGTCCTTGTAACAGGCCAGTCAAAAATTAAATCTGTACTGAAAAACGAGTTCGATTTTTCAGCTAAACCGACTCAAAAAATCCAGTATTTCACAATGGAATCAACAATGAATTCGTATACACCGGACGGGAAAACAGCAGAAACATTCACCTTAAAACTCGCGCTAAAAGCTGTACCGGCCAAGATTGCCAAAAAAGAATTCGATGAATACACATGCCTCAGTTTTAAAATTCAATACGGGGATTCGCTGGAAGTGGCTATCCCGGAATTGACCAATTGGAGCTACGAATTCAAAAATGGTCTGGACAGCATAAATCAAGTCTTTGGTATCGACCATCGCAAATTCGACAATTTAAAAGATGACCGCGGCAAGGCGCTTCGACAGGATTATAGCTATCATGTCTACAATACATTTATCGATTTCCACGCGTTTTGTAACGTCTTTGGAGAACCTACCCCGGAAGGACAGGGAATTCAGCATCTGAAAAAAATCGGACAAAAAATTATTCATGCTTCGGCGAATTCCCAGCCACCGACCCATCTTGGTGATAATATTGCGGAAGGCTCATTTTTCAAAAACGGTGAAATCAAACTGGAATTTAAAGGGCTCAGTCTGGTAAAAAATGAAGAATGCGCTTTGTTCGGTGTCGATTCAGGAGAAAGCTCTTTTAAAATGATTATGAAAATGAGTGAAAATTTCGAAGTGGTCACTGTGGGCGGTTCGCACTATCAAGGCGATATTTACAAAAGCCTCAGTTCAGGCTTGGTTCAAAAAGTCTGTTTTAGCGAAATGGTCTTGAGTGAAACAACGCTTCCCGTACCGCAGAACAATATTAATTCTGTTGTGGAACGAAATATTGTGATCATGAATTTAAACGAGACGCAGCATTGAACGCCTGATAATAAATCACCAGGCTAAAAAATGCAAGCATCATAAATGATGTCATTGCCATTCTCTCATGCCAAACCATGATGCTTTAGCATCATTCCAAATTTTAGCCTGCGGGTTTATTCGCAGGCGATGGCGGTTTAAACAGCTTCAAACTGCAAAGATGTATGTTTCAAGCGAGGTGAACGTTTTGACAAATGAAGGATTTCTATCCCAACGATCTCATTTTGGTCATTATAATCGATTAGGATTCCTGGCGAAACCTCTTCCGATTCGACCACCGGTGACTCATCCAGCTAAAAATATAATGCATCGGCTTCACGATCTACTTTTAGTTTCATGGTTTTCCTTCACATTAATCAAATCTCTTGTTCAACCCTTTCAGGGTTGTTGTGTTTTTATTATTGCTTTGCTACCAATGTTCAATACCTTCGGTGTTGCGATCTCATCCGAATCCCGGAGGGATTCAATATTTGTAGTAGCACCATCACAAAAAATCTAATAACCCCGAAGGAGTTAAACATGAATCAAGAATTTTCATGCTTGTGACTATAAATCAGATTCATATTTTGATAATTTAAAATCTATTTTATACGTCATCAAATTTATATCTTTCTGGTCACTTAATGAAAATTCCAATTTTTTATCAACGTCCGGTACAATAACCAAACCCTTTACTTTTTGACCATTTGCCAGCTCTTTTCTTACCCACCCCATGTAACGCAAAACCTGTCCGACAACAGCATCAGCTGATCGACCTTTTTTCAACTCAATTACCAAAAACGTTTTTCCTGATTTATCTTTGGCAAGGATATCAATATACCCAACATCGGTCTGATATTGCTGGCTGACGAGGTCTCCTTCTTCATAAATCAATTCATACTTTTTACCGATTTCAGTTTTGTCCCAATTGGCAATTAAAAAATCCTCAAGATGTTTCTCCATTCCAAAATTGTAAACATATTCCAACCCGTGTTCCTTTATTTCAGCGTCAATGGTAGCCTCTTCATCGGACATTGTTGGAAAAGGACTATTGCCAGCGATTTCTCCCATGATGCCATCCAACTGCCAGAGAGAAATCGCATATTTTTCTTTCAGTTCATTTAATACGTGATTCACCTTCAGATATTTATCCGAGAATGATTCCCCTCTCCGAAATTCAGGAAATAAATTTAATTGTCTCAGGGCAGTTTCACTTTTTTGATTCCAAACGCCATATTTATCAGGATAGGCAACCAGCAATATTGGCGTAACAACCGCCTTTCCCAAACCTTTGATATAATTTTCGCTACCCTTGGGAATGAGGAAATCTAACCTCTTTTTGATTGGTTTTTTAATCCATCTTTAGACATGTTTATTCCTTCTATAATTTAACCACCTAAATTACATCACCAGCCACAACAGCATCAGGCTTTTTTGATGCTGTTGCGGTCGGGTGCATTTTTTTGTTACACGTTTAGATGCATTACATTTTTTCTTTATAAGTTTTAACCATTTCTTGAACATCTTGTCGGCTTTTGATCTGCATTAAATTAAACAAATTCATGTTTGCCGCTTTATCGAGTTTCTTCAAATCGAAAAGACATTGGTAAAATATTTTTCTCTTGGCATATCTTCGGAACTTTCGATCTTCTTTAATGGAGTGATTCAATCTATTGAATAGTTTTTCGTAGCCCATTAGTAGCGCCATTAAATATGCCAGGGGGACGAAGGAGAATGTTAATAAAATTGGGAGCAAGAATTTCCGTAGAGTTTCGATTGAGAAAAAGGGTAATCGATCACAGGGTGAGTGAATATAAACCGCTGAAGCGGTTAAAAGAACTGTTTTGAGATGATTATTTCACCACAATAAATTGTGGTGTTGTTTCAATGCCTCTTTGAACTAACACCAT
>DSAU01000209.1 GCA_011046315.1 bacterium | reverse complement strand
CATGGTGTTAGTTCAAAGAGGCATTGAAACAACACCACAATTTATTGTGGTGCCATAATCATCTCAAAATAACTCCTGAAACCGCTTCAGCGGTTTTTATCCATGTACCCTGTGATCAGTTACCACGAATCTTTAGCAACGTATCTGAAAACATTGGAGCAGGTCGATCCTGACCAATTCGATCAATGGTCGAAAAATGGACAAATGGCGTTCTGGATTAACGCCTACAATGCCATTACCATCGAAGGTATTTTGTGCAACTACCCGATTCAGTAGGGCGGATTGATCACCAGATTCAGATTCCAGCAAAACAGCATTCGTCAAATCAGCGGGTTCTGGGACAAGCTGTTTGTTAAGGTCATGGGAAAAGATTTGACCTTAAACGACATCGAGCATAAAATTTTACGCAAGGAATTTGATGATCCCCGCATCCATTTTGCCATCGTCTGCGCTTCAATCGGCTGCCCTGTTTTGGAGAGCCGGGCGTTTTTCGCCGATGATCTGGAGCAGCGGCTGGAGCAGACGACCCGGAATTTTATCAACAATCAGGATAAAGTCCGATTGGATAAGCAGGAAAACGTTCTTTATCTGTCATCCATTTTTGACTGGTATAAAGAGGATTTTCCGGTGTCCGTCGATGGTAAAACGAAGTTTGACGAATATAAAGACTCAGAGGCGGGAATCATAGAATTTGTAATCGGCTATTTTCCAAAAGCGGATCAACAGTATATTGCTCAAAATCAACCGAAAATAAAATATTTGGATTACGACTGGTCATTAAATGAGCAAAAAAAATAACCATGCCCTGATTCTGTTTGTCAAAGCTCCGAGAATCGGAACGGTGAAAACCCGATTGCAACCGGAACTAACCCGCGACCAATCACTGCTGTTGTACCAGGCAATGGTCGAAGATACGGTGCGCCAGTTCAGTGGTGTCGGTTTTTGTGATTTGAAAATATTTTTCCATCCAGCCGATGCTTATGAGGAGATGAAAACCTGGCTGGGAAATCAGCTTGATTATTTTCCGCAGCAGGGCAATGACCTCGGCGAGAGAATGTATCATGCGATTGCTGAAATGCTGAATCAAAAATATGATAAAGTGGCGCTGGTTGGCAGTGACATTCCGACTTTAGACGCAGCAACGATGGTGCGGGCTTTTGCCAGCATGGATAACTATGATGTGGTATTAGGCCCCTGCAACGACGGCGGTTATTACTTAATCGGGATGAAACTGCCGCAGCCTGAGCTTTTTAAGGGAATTACCTGGAGCACCAATCTGGTTCTGCAACAAACCATTCATAGAGCTCGATCAGCAGGACTTGAAATTGTTCAGTTGGAAAAAAAATCTGATATCGATACCTATCAAGAGGTAGAGGAACTCTGGAATTACCTCAAAAAACGCACCATGAAAGGAATTTTTTCTTTCAAATCAAAAACTTATGAAGCGTTAAAAACATTTTTTGAAACAAGATAAATAGCTTCTTACTCATTAAATGAAATGGTTTACCAATGAACACATTTTATCGATTGATTTTGGTTGGGATGTTATCGACAATAATGTTTTGTTGTCACGGAAAAAACACCGGCGGCCCCGATACGGGCGAAGAAAATAACAATGCTGGTGAAAAAATTTATATCACCGACAAAACCGGAAAAAAATGGGACCTGACCCACGCGGTAGAAAAATATGGGTTTGATACAAGAAATTTTCAGTATGGACTGGGACCTTTCGCCATTACACCAATCAACAATCCAGTAATGATTTCACCCGGCGAACCAGGTTATCCTGCCGATAATTCAACCGATGCCGTTATCGGATTGAATATCGATGGCGACGCACGCGCCTATCTCATCCGCACCCTGTCGCGGCATGAGGTGGTAAATGATCGTGTTGGTGGAAAAGATGTTGCAGTGGTGTACTGACCACTGGTGGGCCTGGGTGTCGTGTACACCCGCACAATTCAGGATTCAGTATTGACATTGAGCGCCAGCGGCTGGACGTACAACAATGTATTTGTGCTCTACGATTACCAGACCGAAAGCCTATGGTATCCGATGACGGATCAGGTCAATTTTACCACACCGCTGGTTTGCGTGAGCGGTTTTTTTGCAGATGAAAAACTGGCGGAAATTCCTTCGACGAAAACTATCTGGCAGGCGTGGAAATCGAGCCAGCCGAATACGAAATTTATGAAGCCGTAATCAGCTTGAACCTTGCGAAGGTTTTACGATTGTTTAACGCTATTCAAAGAATCAGATTATTCGCAGGTCAACGGCGCTTCAATTTTTTATAGCGAAGCGAATGAAATGTAACTGCAATTGACAGTCGAAGGTACAGATTGAAAAATTCATCTGGAGTATAAAAATGGAAAGATCAAATAAAACCAAACAAAGAAAATGGTCGAAACTGCTGATATTGGCAGCAATAGCAGTGGTCATATTTTTAATTTTTCAATTTACGCCGCTGTCCATTGCCGATTTCACCCCGACCAATGTGAAAAATTTTATCCTGCAGTTTGGCATCTGGTCGCCGATCGTGTTTATCGTCATTTATACCCTGCGGGGCGCCGTCTTGGTGATACCTGTCGGCATCATGTCTTTTGCGGGCGGGCTGGCGTTCGGCAAGTGGTTCGGAACCATTTATATTTTGATCGGGGCAACGCTGGGCGCCAGCCTGTCGTTTGTGATTGCCCGTTATTTTGGCAGACAGTTTATCGAAAGTTTTAGCTGGCTGCACAAAGGCAAGATCAAGCAGTTCGATGAAGGCATTGAAAAAAATGGCTTGCGCATGATGCTGTTTATGCGCTTGCTTCCCTTATTCCAATACGATGCCGTGAATTTTGGTTCGGGTCTTTCGAAGATAAAATTTCGTGATTTTTTTATCGGCTCGCTTATCGGCATGGCGCCCGGCGGATTCATTAATGCCACATTGGGCAGCTCATTAGAGAAAATCGTATCTGTCCAATTTTTTATAGCGCTCGGGTTCTTTATCCTGCTGATGTTTATCCCCATGATTTATAAAAAAATCAAACGGAAAAAAAGCGGCGAGACTGCCATCGAATCGGCTTGATAAAGATAGCTAACCACGAATGTCACGAATTACACGAAAACAACAGTGGTCTTTAAATGCCAGAATTATTATGTAAAGAAGAAGTTTATAAGATAGTGGGGCCTGCCATGGAAGTCCACAAGGTATTGGGGGCTGGGTTTTTAGAAGCTGTCTATCAGGAAGCGCTAGCGATTGAGTTTCGATTAAGAGGCATTCCTTTTACAGAACAACCACCGTTACAATTGGAATTCAAAGGGCAACTGTTGAAATGCAAATATGTACCCGATTACCTTTGTTATGAACAAATCATTGTGGAAATTAAAGCGCTCAAGAAATGCGGACCAATCGAAGAAGCACAAATAATCAATGCTCTTAAAGCAGCTAAAAAAAGAGTCGGCGTTTTAATCAACTTTGGTGAACCGTCTCTGTATTGGAAAAGGTATGTTAATTAAATTTGAATTTAATTGGTGTCATTAGTGCAATTCGTGGTTAGAAAATTTGGAATCTGAAATTGGAGATAAACAATGGGAAAATGTCCTGATTGTGGAAATAGCGTTGGTCCCATCTCGATTGTTTCAGGCTGGGATAACTGGGGGAAACTTGTCTGCCCGGCTTGCGGAAGCCAAATTCAGTATAAAAGCTGGCTGCTTGCCGTGGCGGTTTTGACAGGGCTGTTTATCGGAGCGGAGCGATTGCTGCATTGGATGCTGATTTCTCGACTGCCACTGTGGGTCAGTTTTGCAATTAGCTTTGTGTTAGCAATGTTGATTATGTTTCTGAT
>DSAU01000211.1 GCA_011046315.1 bacterium | reverse complement strand
TTCGACTATGAGCCAACTGTTGCTGAGCAGATTTGGTAAGTAACTCAGCCGCCTCAACCTGATTTTGAAGTCGCCCACCAGTGTATATGGGCATTTTTAAAACAATATTGCCGGAAACAAGATCATCCGTAAATAGCATGGTTTCATAAGCGCCAGGCCTTCTGGGCTGAATAAGCTTATCCTCACGATCATGCTCGTATCCACCTTCTAAGTATATCTCAGGCCATAAGGCTCCTTTTGCAATATCCTTTTCCGCCTGAGCCGTGTTTGTATCCCACAGTCTTTGTGCTATGTTGGGATTATTTTTAATGGCAATATCCAAACACTCCTCAAGAGTTAATTGTAATGTACATTTTTTGACATCGGCAATCTCCTGTGAATCAGAAGCATTCTCATGAACATGAGCCTTCGCAATTATTTCATGGTGCTGTTGGGGTGTCACATCCTTTTCCATGCTGTAAATATTCTGATCACTTGCCGCACATCCTGATCCACCAATCGCTGTAAGTACCATCAATGCTATGACAAATATACTTTTCATTTCACAGTTCTTTCTGTTAAAACCAAATTCAATATGCCCAATAATGTCAATCCTTCAAATTTTTATTATCTGCTGCTATGTACAATATCCATTTCTGTTAATACGCCGGTTAGATTTCCTTTTTTGTCGGTTACAACAACTTTGTATTCATGTTTCCTTTTTATTTTTCTTGCTATTTCCGTAATCGAGGCGTCATATCTGATATTGATCACAGGCATAAGGCCAACTTGATCAAGCGTTTTATCAAATGGTACTTGTTCCGCTAAAAGATTGATAATCGACTCTGCAGTCAATATTCCTGCCGGTTTATTATCATCTGATAAAACGACGATTGAATGTATGTGCTCTTCATCCAGCATCTTTATTGCGTCATGTAAAGTAGCGTTATTGTGAAGAGCAAAGATGCCGACTCTCATAATATCTTCTGCTTTTTCTTCAGGTGCTGTGCCAAATATTCTGGGAGCGATTTTAATATACCATGCCGCGGACTGGACTTGAATGATGTAGGCGATGGCTATAATCAAGGCGATGTCAGACCCCTGTTTCCCAAATACAGTCATCGCAATCGCCAGTGCAATGGATAAGTTACGCATAACGGTACCGTACACCAAAGCAACTGCATCTTCTCTTTTGAAAAACATTTTTCCGGCTAAGGTACTGACAAAGAAGTTCACAAAATACAGGATTATTAGCGGAACCAATGACATCAACAGCAAAGATGGCTGTGATACAATTGTCTTTGATTTCATTGCCATTGCAACAAATACAATACCCAATACCCCTATAGTGGATATTAAAGGAAACTTCTTTTTAATATCTTTATGATATTTTGCCTCGCCGTATCTGGCGATAATAAATCGTTGGGTTCCATAGCCGGCGATCATCGGAAGGAAGACAATAATTGCAATCTGCTTAAATATATTCAAAAGAGGAATTTCAACAACCGTTCCCATGAGCCATTTGACATAAAACGGGGTTGCCAAAGATCCTGCAACAAGGCCTATAACCGTCATCTTAATGGCGGCATTGATATTTCCTTTGGCAAAACCTGTCCACGAAATCGTCATTCCGCTGGTCGGCAGTAATGCCGCCAAAAGCAAGCCAAGGGCAATCAGCGGATTGTCTGCAAAAAAGATTTTGCCGATTCCAAAGGCAACAAATGGAATAATTGCAAAATTAATGAATTGCGTAACAATCTGAATTTTAAGATCCCCTCCCGAAAATACTTTTTTGATCTGAAGATTTACCATCATTGGATAAACCATTAGAAACGTCAATGGCACAATAAAACTCTTTAGATAGGTTGCGTCATTGTAATAGCCGTAAATAAACCCCAATATCATACAAGCAGGAATGTTATAAACTAAATATTTTTGTGCAAATGCTATTTTGTTCCACATAGATATTCCTTATATCAATATTTTATGATTACTTGAAAATAGTTAGCGGTTTATCAAACGTCGATATTATCAACCCACTTAATCATTGTTTCTGTCAAAGAAGGATTAGGCACTTCCAGGAAAGAAATGACATAATGCGTTGGGGTTTCACACAATCCTATCGCTCTTGGCCTAACAGACAAAATTTTAGGATCAAGAAGTTTTTTGCCAAAACAAAATAAGACTACTTTCGCCGCAGTTATAGTCTTTTCGACAATTCCTCCCTCAATACCCGCAGTGTGCGAATAGTGATCAAATGTGCCAATGTATTTTGCAAAGGGGTGTTTTTCAATTTGATCGTAAAAGTATTGGCAAAGTTTATCCAGCGTGCCAATGGTAGTTTTTTTTTTGATAACTCTTTCGAGAAAATTGGGTAAATCTCCTGAAATTGACATTTTTCCATCTAATTCATCCTTTTTCACTATTAACATTGCTGTAAAACCTGTTTTCAGGTAATTTTCTGCTTGGCTTTGACATCTGACTCATATCACTCTTTATACCCTATTGTCCATAGATTTCAGATATTAACACCAATTGCATCTATTAGGGTTTCCTTTGTCTGCAAGCCAATGAAACGCCGCACTTCACTTCCTTCTTTAAACAATAACAAGGTGGGTATCGCCTGAATACCGAATTGACCCGCAATATCTGACGCTTCATCCACATTTACTTTTGCAATCTTCACTTTTCCTTTAATTCCAGCCGCCAATTCTTCTAATATAGGAACCTGCATTTTACAGGGACCACACCAGGGAGCCCAAAAATCCACAAGAGTAATCCCTTGTGCAATAATTCCTTCAAAGTCATCTGAACCGATTTCTTTAACTAAGCTAGACATATCTCATTGACTCCAAAAATGAATGTTAACTTTAAATAAGCAAAATAGAGGTAATCACAATGATGCGATGTTCAGTCTTTGCACTCTTCCGGCATTCCGCCGACATAATCGTACATTTCGCGGTTTTGGTCATACGCATTGAGGTAATCATCGCCTGCTTTTTAACATTCCTGACAACCTGAAATAAGAATGGCACACGCAAGAACAAACATGATCAAAATAAGTTTTGCTGCTTTCAAGACATTTCTCCTGAAGAATTATTAATCTGTAAAAACGCATTACTTGTTAAACTTCAACGGATATTTAGCAAAAAATGTGCCAAACAAACAGGGGTTACTGAAGGATTGCAGTAACCTGTTGTTAAGACTAAAGTTATATCGCGATGGATAGAAAAATGGCGGTCTTTATTTCGAAGTGAGTATGCGCATAGCAGAAGTGAGTTTGCGCTAACAAAAAAATACAGTTTACATATTCAGTCGCCGCATTTTTTTGTATAAACCTGCACGGGTGATTCCTAAAATGCGAGCGGCGTATGTCTTGTTGCCTTTCGCTTCAGCCAGTGCAGTGGCAACTTGTTTCTTTTCATCCACATTTTCTGTTGCAATTGACTTGCGACTTAAACCGGATTTGCTTTGATGGGTTATTTCAGATGGAAGGCTATCTAAGGTGATAACCTTTTGAGTGTTTGTCGTAACAGCAAAAGCATGCTCTATCACATGCTCAAGTTCTCTTACATTTCCAGGCCAATTGTAAGAAAGCAGAAAATCCATAACTTTTGGAGAACATCCTTCAATGCTTTTTTTATATTCATTGTTAAACTGAGCAATAAAATGAGCGACTAAATCCGGTATATCTTCCTTGCGTTCCTCCAAGAGCGGCACAGTCAATCCGACAACATGAAGCCGGTAGTAAAGATCTTCTCTGAACTTTCCTGTTCTAACCAAATCCATCAATCTTTTGTTGGAGGCGGCTATTATTCTTACATTTACGGATCGCGGCAAACTGTCTCCTAC
>DSAU01000405.1 GCA_011046315.1 bacterium | reverse complement strand
TTTTCCTACCTCACCGGATAAGTTTTAAAAGGGTAGCATTTTAATGAAAGATATACTTTTTTTGTAATAGTTCAGCACTGTTAACTAATAATGTCATTCCGGCATGTTTTTAGCCGGAATCTCTTGAATATATGTGCAAATTAATATTTAAAAGTTCTATTATTGAGATTCCGGCATTCCGCTTCGCTCCAGCCGGAATGACAGGTGAACTATTACCTTTTTTTGATAGCTTGTCAAGCAAAAAATTATTTGTTTTTGTCCCAATATTATTTCACTCAAGAATGAGCATCTTTCGCAGCTTAGTAAAACCGGCGCTTTTCATCTGGTAGTAGTAAACACCGCTGCTTACCGGGCTTCCCAGATAATCCCTGCCATCCCATTGAATCGCATGCGCGCCACGCGATTTCACTGCGGAGACCAGCGTTTTGACCTCTCTGCCCAGCAGATTATAAATTTTGATTTCGACAAATTGCTCCTCGGGCATTCCAAAGCCAATGATGGTATTTTTGGTCTGCGATTTTAAAGTAAACGGATTGGGATAGTTTTGCGATAATTGATATTCAGCCGGGTTGGAAATGTGGATTTCAACAATATCGGAAAAAACAAACGAGCCGTCGGTGTCAATCTGCTTTAACCGATAAAAATATTGGTTTGCTGAAATTTTAGCATCAATAAAACTATAGTCACGCGGCTGGCTGATGGTTCCGTGTCCCGGCGCAAAGCCAATTCTTTTGAGTTGATCCGCTTGGGTTCCCCGCTGGATTTCAAACCCGTAGTTGTTGTTTTCGGAATGGGTTCTCCATTCCAAAATCACTTGTTTTTCAGATGGTTGATAACTGGCGCTAAACGAAGCCAATTCCACCGGTATTACAGCATCCTCAACCACAAAATTTCCGTTCACTGTTGTCAACTGAACCGGCTGAACCCACGAATCAACGGCGATAACATCGACCAGATTCAACGGATAAGTTCCCGGCGTTGCGGTTAAGGGAACCCGGAAAGTGATGTTGAGAATCGGTCCCGAGCCAGCCGTTATCGTACTCCCGCTATACAAAACAATCTTGATGTGACCGGTGATCAGATTTTTGTCAAAATCACAAGTAAAAGCTGAGGTTCTGTCAGTGGTCTGTACGTCGAAACACTCGATTTCGGTATTATAGTCGAGGGTCAGTTCTAATCCCTGAATCAATTGGGAATTTTTCAAGTTTAGCGGGACAAGATTTTGTGTGCTGCCAAGCAGCCCTGATTTGCTCACAATAATTAATGAATCATTTTGGGAAAATCCAAGGCTGCAAAGTAGATAAAGACAAACAAAGGTATAGAAAACTATTTTACGTTTCATGGCATACCTCATAAAATTTATGGTTTTTATTTATGCCCTATAATTAACCCAAAATTGAAATTTGGTCAGGATTAAATTAATAATAAAAATGAACAAATACAAATGTTTTTTTTGTAAAATTCAAAAAAGATCATTCGTACACCATAGCGCAGCAAGCTGCAATTAAAAATTACAAATTAAAAATTAAAAATGAAAAGAATCTCTAGAAGATTTTTTTGCCAAAAAAACTAAAATTTAACCTGTAATAAAATAACAAATTGTAGATTTCACAGATTAGAATCGGTGTCATCTGTGAAATCTGCGGTTTTATTTTTTTCATACGAAAGCTTTCAAATTCCGATACAATGAAATTATCTTAACTTTTATGAATTGAACCTCAAATAAAATTTTTATTGCCGCAATCGTTTAAATCTCGATTCGAGGTGGTAATCTTAACTGATGTTTCACCACAAGCGTTAAAAAATCGCTTGACAAGGATGAGGCAAATATTGTATATTTAACTCCATTGATCGCGGAGATGGTGTGACCATGATTATATCAATTAAAAATGTTTTTCGAACCCTGGTATTTATGCTGGCAATTGCTGGCGTTAACAATGGCTTTGCGCGCTCGCTCTCACAACAGCTCGCCGAAGATATCTCTGACGGCGAGTTAGACCGCTTCAGTTTAATCGAAGCCGCCTTTATCATTTCCGGCGCAGATAACCCCTCCGAGTTGGAACGCGGCATGAGCTGGTTTCGCGAATTACTCAACGATATTGAGAGCAAAAATCTGATCGGATTTGAAAAGGTTGCTTCTGCAGAGCGGTTGTTTCTCTATTTTCATACGACCTGGTTAAAGGATTATCAGGAAAAATCCACTACCTTGCTCGATATTATGGACCGGCGCCAGTTCAACTGTGTCAGCGCCACAGTGTTATACAATTTAACCTGCGACGAGCTCGGGCTCAAAACCCATGCTTTTGAAACTCCCACCCACGTTTACACAATTTTCAGCAACATCACTGAAACGGTGATGGTTGAAAATACCACTTCGATGGGCTTTAATATCATGAAAAATTTGAAGAGCTATTCTCAATATCTCAAACGATATTATCCGGAGCAGCTTGCGTTGAAAATTGGGCTCGATCGATTGTATTATCACGAGAATTCACAAGGCAGGGAAATTAACAATACAGAATTATTGGGTTTGATCTGCTACAACCTGTCGATCTTCCATTTTGAGAAACAGCGCTACGAAAGCGCTTATCAGTATGTTGAATTGGCGCAAAGATTTAATCAGGATTCACGCTCTAACCGGAAATTTGAAATGCGTCTTTATTATGTCTGGGGAAAGCAGTTGTTCGAGACTCGGGATTATTTTGGGGCATTTACAGTGACTGCCGACGCCTATTACCGCTATCCCGACAATTCGGATTTTAAACAAAATTGTCGGCTGGCTTTCAAAAAAGCGCTACATGGATTGTGGCAAAATAAAGACTGGCAAAAATCGATGCAACTGATGCTGGAAATGGATGCGCTGGCGATCCGCTCCGATGAAGAATCCGCTTTTCAGCAGCAATTGCTCCATAATTGGATCGCGCTTTTTAAAGCTGACAACCAGCGTTCAAGCGCCCGGGAAGCAATGCAGCTTCTGAAAAACTTTTCCGACCATTAAAAAGCGACGGACTGTTTGAGTTGCTTTTTTCGCCGCCAATGGTTGCCTTCGACATCATCACGTTTGCAGGTCAACCAGAACCCGTCCGCGAATTTCACCTTTTAAAATTTTGGCAATGTATTCATCCAACTGTTCCAGCCGGATGCTATGAGCTATCGACTCTAAATCAGAAATCTTCCATTCGTTTGCCAGTTTTTTCCAGATTTGCAGCCGCTGGTTTCGGGGCCAGTTTGCCGAATCAAGACCGATCAATCGCACTCCCCGCAGGATAAACGGATATACCGTCAACGGCAGCTCACTGCCGCCGACAACCCCGCACGCGGCGACAGCTCCGTGCGGTGCAGTGGCTTTGACGATTGTCGCCAGTGTATTTCCCCCAACAGTGTCGATAGCGCCCGCCCATTTTACATTTAACAATGGCTTTCCGGATTGGTCATCGAGCTCTGAGCGGTCGATGATTCTGGAGGCGCCCAATTGTGAAAGATAATCATTGGCGTCGCTTTTTCCAGTGCTGGCGGCAACCGAGAATCCCAGTTTTGCCAGCAGTGATACTGCATAGCTGCCGACGCCGCCGGTGGCGCCGCTGACAACAACGTCGCCTTTGTCCGGCGTCAACTCATTTTGCAACAATTGCTGCACGCCGATGGCAGCCGTAAATCCGGCCGTGCCCAAAACCATGCTTTCTCGCAAACTCAAATTTTCCGGCAGCGCGACCGCCCATTCAGCCGCTACGCGGATGAATTCTGAGTATCCGCCATCGCTATTGCTACCCAGATCGTAGCCGGTTACCAGCACCTGATCTCCGGCATTAAATTTGGGATGTTGACTGGATGCCACAACGCCGGCGGCGTC
>DSAU01000018.1 GCA_011046315.1 bacterium | reverse complement strand
ATCATTGCAGCCACCAATCGCGATTTGCTGCAGTGTGTTAATGAGGGTGTTTTTCGGGAAGATCTGTATTATCGACTAAAAGTTATGGAGATAAACCTGCCGCTGCTGAAGGAAAGGGTCGAAGATATTATTCCCATGGCAAAATTGTTCATTGATCAGAACAATAAAGAGTTTTCAAAAAAAATTAAGGGCATTTCGGAAGCTGCGCAAAAAATGCTGTTAAGTTATACTTGGCCCGGAAATGTTCGTGAGTTGAAAAATGTGATCGAGCGGGCATCGATCCTATGCCAGGGTGAGATTATTGATGTTGAGCATCTGGCAATCGAAGTACAGACCGCACCCCAAAATGAAGCCATTGTCAGCCAGGCTATTGCTGAAAATCTTGAGCAAGAAACCGGAGGGTCAGCTTCTTTGCAGGATATGGAAAAAGAACACATTATTAAGACTTTGAAAATGTTTAATGGCAATAAATCAAAAGCCGCCAGAGTGCTGGAAATTTCTCGCTCAACGCTGCGGGAAAAACTAAAACAGTACGGCATCGCCTGACACAAATAGGGCAAACTGATTTTAGCCCGTTCCGGTTTGCGCTAATTGGATTTTTATTAAGCGACACGAGTGCAGCTATTTTTTTTAGCTACATTTTTTTATGTCAAAAACGGCTCAATTACTTGCAAATTTGTAAGAAATATCTGATCCTGCCTCTCGCCGACTCCCAAATGACAGCAACGGATTCCACTGTATCGGTTTTTCAATACGAAAAACATGTCCCACGATTATTCTGAATAAAAATCGATCAAATTCAAACGGTTGGTTAACCAATTTTCGCCGAACTCAATGGAAGCTGTGGTAATTGTTAGTGGAACATGGTTGATTTTAGACACAATTTTTCGGGAAAGCGAAATGGATTGGTTTGATAATTCAATGATATTATGATAGTTAATAATGTTCGAGTGGTTAGTGTTAAGTAAAACAGTTAATTGGCATAATATTTGCGTAAAATAAATTTGTATTTATGAATTGATACAACTTTGGGATGACAGCATGGAAAAGGATTCTAAAAGGATATTGATTGTTGACGATGAAGAAAACTTAACCTGGAGTATCGCCAACAATCTCAGAAGGGAGTATAAACGACACGAAGTTTATTCGGTAACCTCAGGCGATCAAGCGCTGGATATTTTAAAAAGATTATCGTTTAATGTGGTGATCTCAGACATCAAGATGCCGGGCATTAACGGGCTGATGTTACTGGAATATGTGAAAAAACATTTGCCTGATGCTACCGTTATTTTAATGACATCGTTGTTCAATCCGGATTTAAAAAAAATAGCGGATGGGTCTGGCACTTATTTTTTGGAAAAGCCGTTTGATATTGCAGAATTAAAACGTACCATCAATCGGATTTTGGAGAATGGGTCGCAGCCCAACAATTCTATTGCTCCCAATAAAAAGTTGAGGGAGGTCATCAGAGAAAATTACCAAAATCAATTCACCGGCATTTATAAGCTTAAAAATGGGCGCGAGTGGGGTGAGGTTTATTTTCATTTGGGTGAGATTGTACATGCGAAAATCAAAGACTATGAAGGAGAATTGGCGCTGATTGATATCCTAAATTGGCAAAATGTAGATTTTGAACTGATAAAAAAAAATGACCAGCCGCTAAAACGCACTATCTATTATGGATGGAAGATGCTCAGCCAGGAATTAATTCAGCCATCAACTTAGCATAAAATTCTATTGACAACAGGTTTTGTATATGGGAGAAATTATTTCAATAGTCAGTCACAAAGGAGGTGTTGGAAAAACAACAACCACCGTGAATCTTGGCGCCAGCCTGACGCTTGCCGGTTATCGGGTGCTGTTGGTTGACCTTGATCCGCAGGGACAAGTTGCCACAAGTTTTCACTTTGGACAGTATGATTTGAAATGCGGGATATTTGAATTGTTGGCTGAACAGGCAGCGCCGGAAGATGCGGTTCATGCTACCTCGTTAGAAGGTCTTGAGTTAATTCCTTTTTCAGCCGGATTGCAAGATGAATCACCTTTGAGGGAGGCTCTGGGTAAGGACGCTCACATTTTTAACACTCCGTTCAGCAAATTGAAATCTGCCTACGATTTTATTTTGATCGACTGCCCGCCCTCGATCGGGGAGTTGACTTATGCTTCGTTAACTGTTTCCAATTCAATAATTGTTCCGATACAATGCGAATACTACGCACTCAACTCATTGGGAAGACTGCTCAAATTTGTTCGTGATGTGAAAAAAAACATGAATCCCAATTTAAAGTATCGAGGATTTTTGGTGACGATGGTCGATTTAAGAAGCAATCTGTCGCGATTGGTCATGAATCGCTTGCGCTATACATTGGGCAGGTTGGTGCTTGATACTGCCATTCCGAGAAATATCCGTTTGGCAGAAGTCCCTCTATACGGCAAACCAGCGGTGTTGATTGATAAGAACAGCAAGGGTGCAAAGAGCTATATTGAATTGGCCCAGGAACTATTGAATCAACACGGAACAAGTGAATCATCATTAAGCAAAAATTATTTGAAACTGGTAGAGAATTATTAGTGATAATTGATACAAAAACAATTGGTTAGCTGGATAGTAAATATAGTGTCTCAAAAAAATAGAAACTTAGTTGACTACTACATCAAATTTTGAAAAAGGAGACAGCACAGAACATTTTTAGCCATTTTTTATTGTTTTTTCAGGACCACATAGAGGTTTGTTAAATAAAGGGTTAACAGGTGTTGGTAATTTGGTCGATAAAAAAAAGCCGGATAGAGAACATGTTGGCTTTAAATTTGTAACAGTTATGATTAAAGAGAGCGAACACCTCTTTTTAACAGTGCTTATCATACTGAAAATAAAAAATATAAGCCGACATGACTGCATTGCTGTTTGAAACTGAATTACCAAAACGTTGCGAACGCTGAAGTTGTTAAGGTGTTATTGAGGAGGATTTTGAAAATGAAACCGAATGTGGCCTGTAACCGCAATTTGAAAAATGTTTTACTGGTGGGGGCTTTGATCATTATTTTTATTAGCTCAGTCAGTTTCTCCTATCGCCACTATACGATTAATGAAACAAACGAAAAGCTTCGGGAGATTGAAAGCAAACTATCCGATGTCCGCGCTGTGATGGATCTGGGCAGTTTAAGGCTGCACAATATCCAGAAAATTCTCACCATTATCAATCAATACAATCAAGGTTTGGCAGAAAAAGTTAAATTAGAAATTGCGAATGAAATTCATGAAATGTGTTTGAAGTACAGCAACCTGAATGTAGATTTGGTCTGCGCTACCATTACTCACGAGAGCGCACTCTCCTGGAATGCTGAAGTGGTTTCGCCGGCAGGTGCGCTGGGGTTGATGCAAATTATGCCGGAAACTGGCAGGGAACTCGCGGCAGAAGAGGGGATTCGCTGGACTACCCCTGAAAAAGTTTTATTTGACCCGATTATCAATATCAGACTGGGCTGTCGCTATCTGTCGTATTTAATTCAACAATATGAGATTGATGGCGGATTGGCAGCCTATAACGGAGGTGAAAGACGTGCGAAATTGTGGTTGGAAAAGCGCAATGATAAATCGGATTTAACACTGCTTTGGGAAGAAACTCAAGTTTATGTTCCGACAATACTCAAATTGTACGCCCAATACCAGAGTCAGAAACGTATTCTGTAACAAAAAACAGTCCTGCTATTAAATGTAAAAAAATTGCCATATCGTACTGCACTTTGCAATTTAAAGGAGGAGATATGGTTCCAAAAGCTAACAACGCAACATTTACGACCAGCAATGAAGAGGCTTCGATGACGAATGTTAATAATTTACAAGCTGAGATAGATTT
>DSAU01000199.1 GCA_011046315.1 bacterium | reverse complement strand
TCCCCATCGTTGGGAAAGCATACGCGGTGTCCGCCAATCTGCTGGTGAAAAATTTGTGCTCGGCTTTGGCATCTCACTTTACGAACGGGTGCATTTTATCCGCGGGCTGGAAAATACCTGGGTTGATATTTATGAAAATCCTGATCAGTTGGGACGGTTGATCGACATCCTGGTTGAAATGAATTTGTACGCTATCCGGCGCTATGCCCGCGCTGGTGTCGATGGGTATGTTTTCGCCGACGACTGGGGGCTGCAAAATCGTCTCATGATCTCTCCGGAAAAATGGCGTGAAATCTGGAAACCACGTTATTCACGCGTGTTCCGAGCAGCGCACGACGCCGGTTTAATGACCTTTCTCCATAGCTGTGGTAATATCACTGATATTTTGGATGACTTCATCGAAATTGGGTTGGATGTGATTCAGATGGATCAGCAGGAAAATATGGGGCTGGAAAATCTGGGAAAAAGATTCAGCGGACGCATCACATTCTGGTGTCCGGTGGATATTCAAAACACGATGATTCGTGGAAGTCAGGAACAAGTCCGCGCTTATTGTCATAAGTTAGTTCAATATTTGGGGAGACCCGCAGGCGGATTTATGACCAAATGGTATTCGGATCCCGTAGGTGCCGGACATAGCCAGCAGGCAATCGAGGCCATGTGTCAGGAATTTTTAGCAATCAATAACGATTATCAAAAGATTAAAGTATCCTCTCAATAATAGATGGTAATGTCATTGCGAGCGGAACGAAGTGGAGCGAAGCAATCTCTTAACTATATGAAAATATTAATGAGATTGCTCCTCCGCCAACTGGCGGATCGCAATGACATTCTAACTTGCCATTAATTATTGAGAGGATACAGATTAAATTTATCAATTATTAGGAGGCAACAAATGTATCGAACAAGAATGCTGACTGTTATGAGCGTGGTCGTGTTGATATGTGCCCCGCTCGCAACAAGTTTTGCCGGAGAGATGGCTGGTGATCCAGGTTTGTTCGGCAGGTGGAATTTGATACCGGACAAAAGCAGTGAGATCAGTCTTTATGCAACCCTGTTTCTTGACGTTCATCTTGACGGCGACGATTTGGTACTAATTCAGCAGTGGGGAGGTCCCCGGCGCAATTATATTGATACTCTCCGGTTGAAAGTTGACGGCAGAGAAAACAAAATTCCGGTTACCCATCGGGTCTTCCCTTCAAATGTGTTTATGGGGTTGTCACTGCCGGTGGATGATTTTCGGCTCATTAAAGCGAATTGGGATGATGGTGGTACTACATTGCGGCTGGAGGAACAATACCAGATTCGAGCGTCTCAAGGATTTTCTCCGGTAACGGCCCTCCATACGATCTCTCTGGCGCCGAACCGGGAGACCATTAGCTATACTATCCATCGTTCAACACGAACTGTTGGTCCTGAAATTAAATACATGCTCAAGCGGGATGGATTAAAAGAGGCGTATTATATGCAGTTGGAGGACGGCTGGACAATCGGCGGAAAATTGCCGGAGCAGGTGTTGCTTATCACTTTGCAGGGGGTTGCTAATATGCAGGACCCGATTTTATATTTCATCTATCCGCCCAATTGGCCTTTTACTTATACACAGGCAGTTTTCGATTTCTATAAAAATGAACGAAATTATACTTTTACGGAGCTACGAACCGTCGAAATGGCATTGTCCCGCCTGAAAGACAGAGTCAGCGGATATGTTGTCTGGGATAAAGAAGAGCGCACATCGTTGATTGTGGCGTTTACAGTTTGCGGGCTGGAAAAAACCGTGGCGGTAAGCGAAGAGCTGATCCCTTTGGTCGAAAAGTTGGGGCTGCCAATGGTGGAAGATTTTCGCGGAAAATTCACCGGCATGAATGATGCTGAAATTTACCAATGGGCATACGATCGTTATTGGGATCGTTGCAGCCGCGATTTCATCATCTGGATGGGCGGCGAACATGGTGAAACCATGAAGCCGGGAGTAGCGGACTGGGGAATTTATAATCGCGCTTTTTTTAATGATTTATCCGCCAGACCTGAGGACACAGAAGAATATGAGCTGGCGAATAAAATGCTCAGCCAACAGAACCCGGCGTCAATGGTGATGGGCTGGCATTCTTACAAAAAAGATAAAGAACGTGACCACGTGAAATTATGTTCATCCTACGGCTTGCGCGTGGAGGGGCTTCACACCATTCCCAATCTAAGCTTCAGCAGTCAGGTGAAGGCGACTCCGGGATTTCAATTTAAAAATAATCATAATATTAAACCCGGGAAAACTTACAAGCCAAAAAAGAAGGTCTATATTACCTGTGTCCAGACCGACGGTTTGGGAATAGGCGCCTGGCTAAAACCGGGGCGGGGCGAGATTCCCTATGCCTGGGAAGTGATTATGAATTACTATTGGATGGCGCCGGCAATGCAGGAGTTTTTCTATTCGATGGCAACTCCCAATGATTATTTCATCGGTTGTCTTTCCGGACCCGGATACATTTATCCCAAAGCCGTGCCTCCGAAAAAATTACCGCTGCTGATTGAAAAAGCCAGAGACCTGATGGAAAAATTGGATTTGCGGGTGTTTGAAATTATGGACTATTCAGAAGGCGCCACTGTCGAGGGGAATACCGAACTAACCAGGGAAGTTGTTGACGCTTACTATAGCGGCATGCCCGACGCCATCGGTTTTTTGAATGGATACGCTCCGGCTTTCACTTTCACCAATCGCGATGGCAGACCGTTGATTTCTTATGATTATTATCTATCGCCGACGCGTTCTGAACAGGAAGCCGTGGTAGATTTACACGAACTGGCTGCAATCAATAAGAAACGGCCTTATTTTCTGTTGGTACATGTTCGCGAATCCAGCGATGTGAAACGGGTGAAAGAAATTTTAGATAAATTGGGCAATGAATTTGAAGTGGTACCGCTGGATATTTTTTTGAAAATGGCGGGTGAAAAGCCGACTTTTAAGGAGAGGTTTTTACAACGATAGAGGAGCGATCATCAGATGACCAGTCGCGAGAGAATTAAGACCATTATTGCTGGTGAAAAACCGGATCGCTGCGGTTTTTGGTTGGGAAAGCCGCATGACGATAGCTGGCCTGTTTTGTATCGCTATTTTGGCGTTGATTCGCAGGAGTTGATCCGACAAAAACTGCATGACGATTTTCGCTGGATCTGTCCGCAATTTATGACCAACGCCTATCGCGATCCGGAGGGACATAATATGTTCGACGCTGGATTGGATAAGCAAATGCACGGGCAGCTCGGTCCGTTTGCCAATTGTGAGGATCCGGCAGAGGTTGAAGCTTTTCCCTGGCCCAATCCGGATTATCTCAACTTTGATCAGTGTCTGGAACAGTTGCGCCAGGCTGGCGATGTTTATCGCGCCAGTGGTTTCTGGACCTGCTTTTATCACAATGTGATGGATTTGTTCGGTATGGAAAGCTACATGGTCAAAATGTACACCCATCCGCAGGTCGTACATGCTGTGACCGATAAGGTCTGTGAGTTTTATTATGAAGCCAATGAACGCTTTTTTAAGCTTGCTGGTGATTTGGTGGATGGGTTTTTCTTCGGTAATGATTTTGGAACCCAATTGGATTTGATTTGCGGACCGGTGCAGTTTGATGAGTTTATCATGCCCTGGTTCCGCAAATTTACTGAACAAGGGCATCAGCACGGATATCAAGTGATTTTGCATTCTTGTGGTGCCATTTTTAAAGTAATTGATCGATTGGTCAATGCCCGGGTGGACTGTTTGCATCCGTTACAGGCAAAAGCCGCGCTGATGGACGCGGAAACTTTGGCTAAAAACTTTAAAGGAAAAATTGCTTTTCTCGGTGGTATCGATACTCAGGAATTGTT
>DSAU01000393.1 GCA_011046315.1 bacterium | reverse complement strand
TCTTTTAACTGCTTCACTTCCCACATTAGCAACCCCACATACTGTGCCAGCGTTTTGTCCTTCTGATCAAATCCTGATACAAGTACTGTAATATGGATTAAAATAACGATCGTACCGATCAATAATATAGCGAACAAAGTTGCCGGCTCATAATCGACGCCAACCAAACTGGAAATCAATTTCAACAAATCTGTCCAAAGAGCGATCAACAGAAAGCCAAAACCAATGACAAACCATAAAATTGAGTATCCTTCTTTAAGCTTTCCTTTTCGGATCAAACTGACGACTCCGATAAGCAACACTCCGCTAATTATAATGGCAAAAAATTGTAAGCGCAGCGGTATCAAACTATTGGGCATAATCATTCTCCAAAATTACAGGTTTTTTGATCCAATCAATCAAGATAGCAATCGAAATCGAAATCATAAAATACACCGCTTTAAATTTGGTCACTGATGATTCCCCAGCCTGCCGCTCATTCATATCGACAGAAACTTCTTTTATGCGAAATCCATGTTTTTTCAAAATGACAAGCGATTCTGGTTCCGGAAAATCAGTAGGATAGTGGATAGCTAAAAAACGGATGGCGCGTCGGTTAAAAGCGCGAAAGCCACTGGTGGAATCAGCAAAGTATTGTTTGGTGACCATTGCGATCAATCCCGAAAAAATTCTGTTTCCCAACTTCCGCATAAAAGTGGACTGATAGTCTGTTTTTTCCAAAAACCGACTTCCCAAAATCATATCTGCTTCATCGTTTTGAATCGCAGATAATAGTTTATTCAATTCTTCTGCTTTATGCTGGCCGTCGGCATCCAGTTGAATTGCGACATCAAAATTTTTCTGCCGCGCAAACAACAGTCCGGTTTGAACCGCGCCACCGATACCCAAATTATAGGGAACAGAGACTACATTGACACCATTCTGTTCGGCTAACTGTGCAGTAGCATCCCTGGAGCCATCGTTAACCACCAGAATCTCACTGTTAGGAGACTCTTTGCTAATAGAATTTAAGACTTTAACAATACTCTTTTCTTCATTAAAAGCAGGCACAATAATCAGTACTTTTTTATCCAATGTCTTTCCTTAAGTTTTATTAGTCCGGTGTTGGCTAATATATTCTTTTAAAAAAATTGCAAGTGGAAAACCATACACATTGCTTAACATAACGGATCATTTTATGCAAAATGTATGCCAAATATCCATATACATTTTGTTATGATTTTTATTTCTATATTTTTTAAAATGTTAAATTATGAAAGGGTCAATACGTTCTTTATTTGAACGCTCCCCCTAATTGATAAATTTCAATGCTACAATTATAAATTAATCATTAGTTAAATTAACAAATTGAATGTATCTTGCCAGTTTAATAGAGTTACAATGCCTAATTTCATCAATACATAAGTTCGGAAAACCAAATTCCAATAAGTTTATATTTTTCAAAATCGTTATAGCCTGGAACCCAACTGTAATATAAGCTGAGATAAGCTATTGTAACTTTTATATTTTTTGATGCACGTTAAAACAATGTATCAGCTTAGAACATCATTTTTTCTTAAATAACTCACATCTTTAAATTCGACATGGCAACATTTTTATTTCGGTTTTCTCGGATGTTATCAAGTATGATTTGATCTGTGTCTAATGATCTAATAATGTCAGTCCTGCACTTTACAAACCATATTTTAGATAAATAAATTTTCGATCGGCTGCCAACTTCTACATCAAAATGCCTGCAATAATATATTCGTCTCACAAATTATAGTTTTTTTATGGATTAAGATTTTTTTACCTTTAGCATGGTATATATTTTGCTAACAGAAAAAAACTATTATCCGGAATCGGTTTCCTTGTTTGGTTATGAAAACAAACTTCAAATTGATCAGACTGAACAAGCTAAATATTTGTAGAGGAAAAATTTGATGCTTTTAAAACCTCCCTTTCAAAAGCCGCAAATTACTATTAAAGTTTTGTTTTTACAAATAATATCACCTGTTGACGCAGCATCCTTCAACTCTGCTCTTCAAGAATATTGGGGAATGCAAAATATTTACCTTACAAAAACAGCTCGTCAGGCGCTTTGGTTAATTCTCTCCAGCATAAAACCAGAACCCGGCAGCGAGGTGATCGTTTCTTCATTTACACCGGTTGTTGTACCGCTTGCCGCAATGAAAGCCGGCTGTCAACCGGTTTTTTGCGACGTTATTCAGGATGGTTTTGTAATGTCACCAGAAGACGCTGAAAAAAAAGTGACAAAAAAAACCATCGCAATAGTCATGCCCTATTCTTTCGGATGTTTTAGTGACATTGAAAAATTTACCGCATTGGCCCGAAAGCATAATCTCATTTTGATCGAGGATTGCGCTCAGACATTGAAGGGAAAATATAAAGATAAATATATCGGCTTTAACGCAGATTTTGGTATCTGGTCATTTGGTATCAGCAAAAACATTGGCTCGCTTAACGGAGGAGCTTTTTGGTATCATGACCGGCATAAAAAGGGAGTAGAAAAAGCCATGGCTAAATTTTTGCTCAACAACAAACCCAAGCACAACATTTTTGATCATTTCAGAGCCAGCGGCGTTCCGTTTATCAATACCCGATTCGGTTATTGGCTGTTACGTCCAATAATCGATTATTATCAACGAGGACGTGAAACCAGTCGCAGCATTGGTTATGACACAGCAGAGTTTGATTCTGCTTTAACTAATTTTGAAGCCGCGCTCTGTCATCGTCAACTGAATCGTTATGATCACGTTTACCAGAGGCGTAAAATGAATTATCAAATTTATGAAAATGAACTAAAGAATCTGGTAAAGTTTCCATCTCAACCGTTCGAATTTGAACCCGACTATCTTTATGCTCCGATTTTGGTTGAGCAGCAAGTACGAGCGCGGTTATTGAATCAATTTCAGAACACTCTTGTCAGTGATATAAATTTTGCTTACATTAACGAGCTTGATGTGTTGAAGGGAATTTCATTTAATACACCGAACCGACTCAGGGTTCAGGATGAATATCTTTTGCTTACGCTTCACCATTCAGATAAATTAACCAGAAAAATTGCCAGACAGCTCAAGCTGGCGATAATTAAATTCAGTAAATAACAAGCAAAGACAAAAAAGATGAAGGTTCTGGTAACTGACGCCCAGGTGAGAAATTCTGTCGCGATGATTCGAGCCCTTGGTAAAATGGGGATTGAAGTTCACACCTGCGACGCGGATAAAATTGCCACCGGCTTCTATTCAAAATATTCAACCAAATATTTTGTCCATCCGGATAACATCAAATTTGAAAATGATTACATCGATGCATTAAACAATTACGTCAAAAAAGAGAACATCGAGGTTGTTTTTCCCGTTCGGGATGAATCCACTCTTATCATTGCTAAAAACAGAGAAAAAATATATCCAGAGGTAAAAATTCCGATTCCGCCATTCGAAAAAATTCAACAAACCTCTAACAAGGCATTTACTTTTCAAATCGCTGAAAAAATCGGCATCCCGGCGCCGAAGACATATTATCCTAGTTCACTTGAAGATCTAAATCAGGTAAAGATCTTTCCCATTGTGCTAAAACCAACTTTTAGTTCAGGTTCACGGGGGATTTCTTTTTGCCGCAGTGCGGAACAATTGCGCCAGGCTTATCTGTCCACCGTTGAAAACTTTCAAAATTTCATTGTACAGGACTATATACCAATCCGCGACAAAGAAAATAGCGAATTCGACTGGTATTGCATTTATGATTGGCATTCCAAAATTCGCGGACACGGCTGCTTTCGACGTATCCGATCATATCCACTCAACAGCGGTCCCAGCACGTTCAAAGAATCTGCCGAACATGAAGAAATAAATCACTATG
>DSAU01000153.1 GCA_011046315.1 bacterium | reverse complement strand
GAAACGGCGGAAGCAATGTTCAAAACTGGTCGTTACCTCTATGTAACCTTCATGTGTCAGCAATCACTTGAAAAACTGCTCAAGGCGATAGTTATAAAATTCAAATCCACAGCGCCACCGTATAGCCATAACTTAAGAAGGTTAGCAGAGATTGCCGGGATTGACAAGAAAATGAAGTTCGAACAAATCAACTTCCTGGATGATTTAACGCCGTTTTGCGTTGCTGTTCGTTATCCAGCTTATAAGGAAAAAATGGCAAAAATAGCTACCAGCGATGTTTCGAATCATTATTTAAAACAAACCAAAGAGCTATTCCAATGGTTAAGCAATTTGATGAAATAAAAGAGATCATCGACCAATATATTGAAAATTTAAAACGACAGATTCGTGTCGAGCGGGTTATCCTGTATGGCTCTTACGCCGACGGTTGTGCCAACGAATACAGTGATATTGACCTGGCAATTATCTCTCCTGATGTCAACAATGATAATTTCATCGACTATTTACAATTGGCGACCAGAGCTATTCCCCGAAAGATCGATATCGATATTGAGCCACTGGTATTCTCAACCCACGAATATGAAACTGCCTCATCGGTGGAATTACTGGGTGTAATTAAAAAAAACGGAAAAATAATTTTTGAACAAAATTAAGCTTGTGTGAGCCTCTCACTATTATAAAAGGGGACGACAGAAACCGACTAATATAATTAGGCTGGTCGAAAATACTTGCCTATCCCGGTACTTCGATTTCGCTATTCTACAGATTTAAATGACATATCGGGTTACAAATTTAAAGAGTTGCTTGAGCGTCAAATATCCGATCTGAGATTACATCCCCCCAATAAGGACATTAAAGTTTACCAATGCAACAACAGGCTGGATAATTACAAAGTCAGATTCTGGGATCCCGATTGGCAATCCATTGTGTTTGCATATCTGGATGTCATTATCTCATAGGGATTCGATGGCATCTATTGCGACATCGTTGACGCCAATTATTAGTGGGCTTATGAAATCGGAGAGGAACCGCAAACTTCCGGATAAAAATTTACCGCCAGGAGAATACAGCTTGCACTGGGATGGGAAAAATGACAGTGGGCAGATTTTGAGCTCCGGGGTGTATTTTGCGAGGTTAGCCAGTGGGGGGAGGTCGGAGTTGATTAAATTGGTTTTGGTGAGGTGAATTTTTGAAATTCCAAAAAACAATTTCAAATGATCGAAACAACCCCGATTTGAATGTGAGATTTCGGAATTGGAATTTATTTGTTATTTGAGTTTGGGATTTTCGTTCCAACAAAGACATGGGAATTAAAAAAATAGTTGCATTTTAAAAATTTATTTGATAAAATATATTGGTCATGAATGGTCGCGACCATTCTTCACCTGTAGCCAAAAATATCACCAATGATCTTTTATCTGCTCATCCGGCTAAACCGCTCTGATCCCGCCTGCGGCGCGGGAGTTGAAACTACTGACTGTTTTCAGACCTGAATTTATGACTGCATTTTAAGAACAAGCGGCTGAATTGAAATTTAGAAAAAACATTTCATACTTTTGAAAAATTGGATTAACAGAAATAAGTATCAACTTTTATTATTTGATATTTAAGTTATTACAGTTTTTTTCGAATAGGAAGATAGGAGGTAATCTGATGAACAAGAAAGTCGTTCTCGCGTTGTTCTTATTTTTAATAATAATTGCAGTAGTCGCAAAACAAGAGCTTCGGATAGGGTCAGTAAAAATATGGCATGAAACATCGGTTGCTGATTTTGTCGATGGCAGCTTCGACGACACGATCGTTGAAGAATTGGACGGCGGTCAGATACGTCTTTTACATCCAATGCAACCAATGCAGTCGGATTCTGCAATTTTCCCACGCCCCAGATTTGTCGTTTACGACAGTGCCGGGAATTATTTTTTCAGTTGGGTTGATAGCCGGTTAAAAAATGTTTACCTGAGAAAATACAATGCCAACAATGAAATTATTAAAGATTCAATTCAAGTAAATGACATCTCTGGATACTGTCGTGAGCAGAGTTACATCACGATGATGCAGGATTCTAATCGCATTATAGTTGTTTGGAATGACACGCGAAATTCTGAACAGACGATTTATGGAGAACCGTTTGCGCAAATTTTCGATTCAGATTTGAATCCAATCGGCCTCAATAATCAAATCAGTACCAAAAAGTCCGTATATTCACCAGCAGTAGCTGCAAATCCAGTTGATGGAATGTTTTGGATATTTTTTTCAGGCCCAGCAACTGAAGCTTATCGGGTTAATATTCAAAAGATTAACGCAAATGGCAGCTTAATTGGGTCATCATTTCCGGTTATTCCGCTGAACAATATCAACCTCAAAACTGCAGAAGCTGTGGATGTACGTAAAGACGGCATAACTTTTGTCGTTTCAAAAAATGCGGCTGGTGTCAGTAATTTGATCGATCTGTATATAACAAAGCTTTCTTTGCTTGGAGAGCCGTTAGCTCCGACCATAAAAATTAATGATGATATCGGTGATTACAGCCAGAATATGGCGGATATGGCGATGGATCCAACTGAAGGCTTCTTGATCGTTTGGTGTAATGGTCGAAATAATGGCAATCAATTTCCGTTTAATTCTAATGTTTATGGACAATACTTTGATTCATCGGGTAGCGCGATTGGAGAAAATTTTCTGGTGAGTCGGCTAACGGCACAGGAAAGAACGGAACGTTATCCTGATGTGGAATGGAAAAAAGATAAATTTGTTGTAACCTGGACTACCTGGAATAATGACTTTGAAAAGAATGACCGGTATCAGAATAACTGGTGCTACATTCCTGTTATCAAGGGCTGCTATACTTCTTCAGTTTTTGACATCGGCCCAGATTTGGGGAACCCAGAAACCATTTTATGGCAGGGTTTTACTCGTATTGATACCAATGTAATAAAATTTCAACTACGTTCTGCAATAGAGTTGGATTCTCTGTTTTTAGCGTCGTGGCAAGGTCCCGCTGATTCGGTAAATTTTTACATGAATTCTTCAGGCGATTCAATAAATCCTGTCCATCATCAGCAACGATATTTGCAATATCGCGCTTATCTTGAGACTGCCGTTATCGGAAAAAGTCCTATTTTGAATGAAGTCAACATATTTTATACGAGTTGCGATACCATTGCACCAGCTCCTCCGCGCAATTTGTTAGCTGAAGCCGGTCATTCCCGAATAGCTCTCTCGTGGAATGCTAATTTAGAATCAGATTTGATGAGTTATAAAATTTATCGCAGTCCTATCTACGGGGATTTTAGCAGCGGACTTTTAACGACGGTTCTTAAACCGGATACAACCTTTATCGATACTTCAGCCGTTACCGGTATAAATTATTATTATGTCATCGCTGCTGTTGATTCCAATTTAAATGTAAGCTCTTTTTCAAATCAAGTTACAGCGACTGCTTTTGGTGCAGTTCTTTATATTGATGCCCAAGCTGCAGCCGGTGGTGACGGTTCAAAACAATTTCCTTTTAAAAAAATTCAGGAAGGCATCAACACTGCGTTTTATGGCGATACAGTTTTAGCATTACCTGGAACATACCATGAAAGCTTAATGCTGAAAGTTGGTGTGATTGTAAAAGGATCCGGCGCAAAAGTTACTGCAATTCATGGCAGAGTGAATGGACAGGAAAGTGCAATCATCATTGGCGCCAACGAAGCTGTATTGCATGATTTTACAATTATTTATCCGGGAACGCCGAATTCGAGACCGGCAATTTTGTGCAGCGATTGTGGAATGAAGATTTTGAATAATATATGTAACCGATCACGGGGTTATTAAGAAGCCGTTAAAACGGCTTTGGATATGTTTCGTTAATGCTGTAACCACCATGATGAATCATGGTGTTAGTTCAAAGAGGCATTGAAACAACACCACAAT
>DSAU01000039.1 GCA_011046315.1 bacterium | reverse complement strand
TGGTTAATTTTTATGCTGTTTGGAAAAATGTAAATCTTAATATAATGTTTCGACTATTAAATTGCAACGAAAATATTCCCCCTTCAGTAAAACATCAGTAATGGTGTTACCAATCCTGCTCAATTGCTTAAAATCAATTGAACAACCCGTTATTCACAGGCTGACCATTATCAGCGTAGGGGCTGTATCAAAAGTCTAAAATAAAAATTATCGATACTATTTGTAGTAGCGAATTTATTCGCTTTATACCATGTATAGTAATAAACGACCAAAGTCGTTACTACGAAAGTACTTTTGATACAGTCCTAAACAAACAAGATCTAAGGCTGGATCAACTGACACAAGTATAGGTTTTGCCCGGGCGAGGACTTTATCACGAATCACCAAGATATAAAAAGCGGTCGATCAAATTGACGTAATTACTCCAGATTTTTCCCGGCTCGTTTTCTTTGTCAATGATGCGTCGGAACGCGTTCACCTGAGCATCCAGTTCGTCAGCCTGATATAAAATTAGCGCTTCTACAGTCATCGGTTGAACCGGGGAGCCCTTTTCTTTTTCACCGTGATGGCTGACAATACAATGCAAAAGCTGCTGCTTTAAATTTTCCGGGAAATGTTCCAACCGGGATATTTGTTGAGCAACTACGAAATGGCCGATGTTGATGTGTCCGATTAACCTTCCGCTGGTTGAATAATCGATAAAACCGCTGACAGAAAATTCTTCAATTTTTCCGATGTCATGAAAAAACGCTGCCGCAAGAAGAAGATCGCGGTTTACAAAATCGCCAAAATGTTGAGCCAACGCATTAGCGATTTTGACAACTGACAGGGTGTGTTCAAGCAAACCACCCACATAGGCGTGGTGCCAGAGCTTGCCGCCCGGTGCTCGCTTAAAATCCGCCACAAATGTTTCATTATTTAAAAATGCGGACAACAACGCCTGCAATGGCGGAGTATTAACGCTTTGCAAGATCGTTGTTAACTCGTTAAACATGGCTTCGACATCATTAGCGGTAACCGGTAAAAAATCGGATACATTTACACTTTCGCCATCATTGACACAGCGGATTTTCTCGACTGTGATATGGGGTTTATTCTGAAAAGAGATGACTTTGCCCTTAATCTTTACCAATTCGCAGGGACGGAGCTGATCATTGATCTCGTCGATACCTTCCCACAGGGTACCCTGAATGCGTCCTGATCGATCACCAAACTCAAGGGAAAGATAGGGGTCATCGGATGATTTTTTTTGCCGGATTTCTTTTTTTCGAAGTATAAAATAAGCGATGACCTGATCTCCGGGCTTAAGTTCTTTAATTAACTTTTGCTTCATCAGATCCTCCTCGAATCCGTCTCGTTTCGTGTAAAAATATGCGGTAAATCATTTGAATAGCCACGAGTTTGTACGATGTGTTGACGTCCAAAAGAAGTGTTCTTTCCATTTTTTGGGAGAGGCGTTGTTTTTAGATGTGTGTAACTGGAGACAAATCTTGCGGAGATGACAATTACAAGCAACCCGAGAATTCTGATGAGAATCCAGGTAATTCGCACCTTTAATCCTCCTCTCGATTAACCAGCCGACGCGTTAACTTAGTTTTCCTTCTCGTTTTGTTTCTTTTCTTCGCTTGTCTTGGGTTTTGATTCACGGGACACCCGACTTGGCTCTGGTGTGGTTGATTCCTTTTGACCAGAAGATGGATTGGAAACTGCGCCCCGTCGATCTTGCCGCTGTGGTGTCGAAGTCGAAGCTGGATTATCCGAGCGTTGTTTTGATAAAGATGGGCGCGAAGGATCCGGAGTCCCCTGACCTGGGCGGGCGCTGTCAGACGAGCTGCGACGATCGAATTCCCGGCGCTGAGTTGGTTCAAGAGAATTGTTGTCGGTCATCGCTCTGGATTCGTAGTAGTAATAATCATCAAACCACCACGGGGTCATAAAAAAATAATTCCAGTTGTACTTATCCTGATAGACTGTCGATTGATAAATATCATTTTGATGTTCTGCATACGATACTTGCTGTTCGTGGCAGCGGGAACAATCGCTAATATAAGTTACTTCTTCTACATGATAATATCCGGTAGAATCGGCTTCAAAAAAAACCTGAGGGTGTTTGAAGGTAGTATGGCATTGAAATGATAAACTGAAACCAATAACAACCAGGCCAACTGCCAGGGGACTTAAAACGATATGCTTTTTCATATTTGAACACCTTGTTTTAACTGCCTCTTTTTTCACTTGCCAGCGCTAAAAAAGTTCATTCTACGGAATACGTTAGTTCAGCTTGACCCGCTGCAATCGACAGAAAAAATTTCATGGCTTTGCGCTATCAGCGGGTAGCAATTAAAAGGTTTCCAAATAAATTATTTTGAGCTCACGGCTTTCATTGGGTACCTCTTCTACACCCTCCACCAACTTATGATTTTTGAGAAGATTTTTCACTGAAAATTCCAGGATCAACTTATTGGAAAAAGCCCAGCGAACCGCTGCGTTCATGTAGCCCTTGCCGGCGCCGATAGATTGTTCATCGTTGTCATTGATAGCGAAATCATACTCCCAGATGAGTGACAGCTCACGATCGATGAACAAATGCGCTCCCATGAAAAAATTCATGTCCTTCTCAGCGCCTTTGTTTTCGCCGCTATAATTGACACCTCCATGCAGCCCAAGATCTTTGAGAAAAGTAAAATTTTTGCTGGTGACAACATAAAAACCCATCGATTTAATCTGATAGCGGCTTAAGTCAGAATAGTAAGCGCCATAGCCCTGTGAATCAAACCCCATCGAAATTGAAGGATAGCGGTCGGTCTCAAACTTGATCCGGTAGCGGATGTTGACCCCCGGAGCTTCGTTCCAACTTATCCTTCCATGCCCGACGATGTTTTGCCCTCCATAGGTGACGCCAAACATCAATCGCGGCGTCAACGCAACCGTCAAACCGGTTAACATGCCGCCCATATCGTAAACCCTGAGCTTAAGTTCAAAGCTCCGCAACGCCAAAAAATTTGCCGTGGGCACATCAATCAAATTGATGGGTTTCATCTTTTGTACCAACGAGGATTCAACATACTCATATTCAAGCTGAGCCTGGCAGGGTAATGATTGAATAAACAGAATAAAAATTATCATTCCAAACATCCGTTTACCCATAGCTTTGCTCCTTAAGTTTAATGGGAAGGTTCATCAAATCACCTTTAATATAAAATATTTATCAACTAAAATCAACGGAAAATTTATTTTTCTTTAGCCAAAGTCGAATCCGAAAAAAGTGCTTTGTTTTTTTGGATATTTTTTTTACCTTTGGTGGATTTTAACTCAAAATGTTTGGCAATCAAGCCATCTCAATTTGAACGAATCCACCTCATTCATTAATTGCGTCAAGGTTAATATGATCAAAATATTGTGGAGCTGTCATGAAAGTTTTTAGCGTCGCTGGTTATCGGCTCACCGGAAAAACTACGCTGGTCGTCAATCTCATTCTGGAATTAAAAAAACGAGGAGCCAAAGTCGTCTCCATTAAAGATATTCACAATGAAAAATTTAGCATGGAGCGGCCCGGATCAAATTCTTCAAAACACCTGCAAGCAAGCGGTGAAGTTGTCTTTGCCCGAGGATTAACGGAAACCTACCAGATCTGGAATCGTCAGCTTTCACTAATGGAAATGCTCGACCACTTAAAAGCCGATTACGTCATCATCGAAGGGATGAAGTCGGCAGCGGTTCCAAAAATAATTTGCGCCGAAACAAGCGATCAGTTGGACCAACTTGTCGATGGTACCGTATTCGCCATCTCCGGAAAATTTGCTGAAACGGGAAAAACATTCAACAAGATGCCGGTTTTACATTCAACTAATGACATTCAAAAAATTGCCGATCTTGTGGAACAAAAAGTCTTTGAAGTCCTTCCATTTCCCAACGAAGAGTGTTGTAAAG
>DSAU01000389.1 GCA_011046315.1 bacterium | reverse complement strand
TTCCGGCAGTGTTTTTTCATACCATAAGTTACTTAATTCACTTTCAATTGTTCCTGATATTATAACAAACATTGACTAAAATGTCAATACATTTTTAGCGGTTGAGCGATTTTTACCGATCAGCAGGATGAACTGCAGAAACAAAATGAGAGCGGTTCAAATTTATTTTTGTATATGACGTTGGAAGTTAACAAAATACTTGAATTTGTTAATAATATTTTGTATTTTTTCCTGTACAATTCGAACAGCAGCTCCATCAAAATCGGTAGCCGTTTTCGCAGCTTCGTTTCAAATGGCTAATCCGATACATTAAAAATAACGTAATAGTTCAGCACTCTTAACTAATAATGTCATTCCGGCATGTTTTTAGCCGGAATCTCCTGAATATATGTGCAAATTAATAGTTAAAAGTTCTATTATTGAGATTCCGGCATTCCGCTTCGCTCCAGCCGGAATGACAGGTGAACTGTTACAAAATAACATTTCACCACTCAAAAGCCGAAAGGAGGACATTCATAGTTTTTCATTAAAAGTTTAATCAATTTATTAGCGCCGCCGACGCTCAGACGAAATTCTCCGCCCATTTCTCGGGCGGCATCATCAAATCAAAAGTATGAATTTATCATCGACAATTAAGGAGTCAAGTATGGTTTTCACAATGGACAGCACTTTCAAACGTGCTATTTTCATTGCCATTGTTGTCGCTGTCAACATTATCTTTTTATTCACAGCATTTTTTTATCTGCCTGAACTTAATCAAAAATCAATTGCGGTTTATCTGTTGATCATTCAGGCGTTCGTCATTGTGACGTTTTTTCTTTATCGAAAACAGACCACTGCCAGGGTAATTCAGGTTAAAAAACTCAAAAACCCCCGGCTTCAGGAAAACGCTTTTGAAGTCACCAAGCTGTTGTTTAAAGAATATGAATATATCACCACAACAGCGGCCCAGGTTCAAAAAGACCGTAACACACTTTTAAACCAGTTTATTTTTTTTAGCGCACTGATAGCAGCGATAGTTCTGTTTCTGGTGGCAAATCCCGAACATTTTTTCAGCCAATCCGGGGTTGTGGGACTTTCGATTCTTTGTAACATTATCGGTTGGATATTCTTTTTGAATTTAGTACGTTTTCGTCAGGCATGGTGGAGCTGTGCCGAAGCCATGAATCAGATCAAAGATTTTTTTATTATTAACAGCAGGTTGCCTGACGATATTGCGCGGACAACATTTCTGTGGGATAGTCGTACTCTGCCGCGCGCCGGCAAAAAAAGTAATAATTATTATTACACCGCAATGGTGATTGCTGTTATCGCATCGAGTTTTTTATTGATCTCGAGCTGGGCTGGGTCTTCAAATTTGCAAGCCCCAACGCTGACTACCTTTTCAGCGCTGTTAGCGCTTTACCATTTTTTATTTCAAATGACGACCTATTCGCTGTTTCTCGATTTTAAACCGATACGATAACTCATTGAGAGATGAACCATGAAACTGTCTTTGATCGCTGGAAATAACCGGAGTCTATTTTTCGTGTTGGTGTTAACTATCAACATCATACTGGCGCCCTATGTCTGGCATGTTGAAAAAAATTCACAACAGTATCTGGTATGGCTCTATCTGATCTTTATTCAGGCATTTGTTATCGCCACCTTTTTTAAATATCGCGACAATACATCTGCCCAAGCTTCAGCGATCATCAAAATCAAAGGTTATCGTGATCAGAAAAACGGGTTGAAATTTTCAGACATCTTGCTGCAGGAATTTAATTACGCCCGCGAAACAGCGGCTCAGGCAATGAATGACCGGCATACTATGATCAATTATTTCATTGTGATCAGCGCTGCGGTGCTTTCGTTCCTTGGCAGCAGACTGATCGTGTCCGATCCCTTCGACCCGCCATCTGGTCAGAAAATTCAATTTATGGTGGGGATTGCCTTTTTGGTGAATTTTATCGGCTGGCTTTATTTTCTTCATTTGATCCGGCTGAGACAAGCATGGGTCTCCAGCGCTCAGGCAATGAATCAAATCAAAGAATTCTTTATCATCAATTCCGGTCTGGCCGAAGATGCAGCCCGATCCGCCTTCCTCTGGAAAAGCAATACCATTCCACCAGCCGGAAAAAGGAGTAATGTTTTTTATTATTCAATTATGTTAATCAGTCTTATTTCTGCAGGAGTTATTTTCTTTGCCAGTTGGTGCTTGTTTCAACCGAGCGCCATGGCTAACATCCATTTATTGAGCGTCGGCTTTGCGCTATTTCATTATTTTTTCCAGATGCACTGTTATTCACTATTTTTAGATTATCAACCGGTATTCAAACAATGAAAGTAATCATAAAAAAAACTCAGCGGGTATTAGACGATATTTTTAAAGTTGATCGATCTGTGGTTCAATTTGAGAAATTTGATGGACGCCTCAGTCGGGACGTGGTGCGATTGAACTTTGTGCGCGGCGATGCAGTGGCTGCACTGCTGATTAACCGTTCCCAACAAAAAGTAGTCCTGGTGAAACAATTTCGGTTTCCGGTTTACACCAAGCAACCGGAAAAATCCTGGTTGCTGGAAATCGTCGCCGGCGTTATCGATGACGGTGAATCACCGCAGGAGACCATCATCCGCGAGATCGCTGAAGAGACCGGCTACATGGTTGACCAGGTTCAGGCCATCGGTTTTTTCTACCCATCGCCGGGAGCGAGCAATGAAATAATCTATCTTTATTCAGCCGAGGTTAAAGCAAAACAGCAACAAAACCAGGGCGGTGGAGTCGCTGCCGAAGATGAAGATATTCAGGTTGTCGAATTCAGTTTCGATGAAATTTTTAGTTTGCTCGAATCCGGTGAAATTGTGGATGGCAAAACCATCATTGCCCTGCAATGGCTGAGGGCAAATATAACCTAAGCCAGACAAGCTGGAATTAAAAATTAAAAATGAAACTAATTCCGTAATGCTATCACCAAAAAGTTTACCCGAAATAACAGCCTGTGTAAGGTGTTGAAAAGATATAACATGCAATGGGTATTAAAAAATATCTTGCCCAAAAAAATACACAATTTAACTTGTCAGCTACTAAACAAGATGATTCACCACTGAGCCCTATTCAGGAATATCGAAGTGATGTTAAAAAATACAGCCGGACTGCGGATTGCCTTTCAAGGTGATCATTACGCTTTCAGCGAAATCGCTGCCAAAAAATATTTTCAAAACGAAATAGTAACCCAGCCCTGCCAGAGCTTTGAACAAGTATTTTCGGCAGTTAAGCAAAAAAAAACCGAGTTGGGCATTATCCCCATCGAAAACACATCGATGGGAAGCATCCATCGCAATTATGATCTGCTGCTGGAAGATGGAATTCAGATTGTCGGTGAAGTCAATCTGGCGATCGAGTTGCACTTGATTGCAAAGCCAGGCGTTTCGTTTTCCCAGCTTCACTCCATCTATTCTCATCCGGCTGCGCTGGAACAGTGCCGTCAATTTATCAACCGACATTCACACATCGAATTTATTTCTTCTTATGATACGGCGGGCAGCGTTAAGTGGGTAGCCGGACAGTCGCGCCCCGATGTCGCTGCCATCGCCAGTCGGGAAGCAGCGATTGACTATGGGATGAATATCCTGATCCCGGACATTGAAGATTTCCAGGAAAACATTACCCGCTTTCTGATAATCGCAGCACACCAGCTGGAGCTCGGCGCCCCCAATAAAACGTCCATCGTGTTTGCGACCAAACATATTCCCGGCGCGCTGTTTAAAAGCTTGAGCGTGTTTTTCCTTCGCGACATTAACTTGTTGAAAATTGAATCGCGGCCGCTGCGCGGCAAACCCTGGCAATATATTTTCTATCTTGACTTTGAAGGTGACCTGCACCAACCCAACTGTCAAAACGCGCTCAACCATCTTGAAGAAATCGCGCAATTTGTGAAAGTTCTGGGCTCATATC
>DSAU01000162.1 GCA_011046315.1 bacterium | reverse complement strand
CCAGCCGAGTTCCACAAATTTTTTTGCTGAAAAATATCCCTGATCGATGGTTTTTTTCACCTCCTGTTTGGAAAATTTTCGGGATTTTGAGATGCCTGCCACCAGATGTTTGTATTCCCAGTCCAGCAGGTCATTTAACATTTCACGTACCGGCGCCGAGTGTTGCTTTTTGGCAAAACTTTCTCCTGAATGGGATTTGAATTTTCCAAAGGAGTAATAGTCGAGAGTAATGCCCATTTTTTCAAACAATCCGGGGAGGTGCACTGTTTCGATTACCAAACCGTTCATTTCCATCATACCGCCGGGAACCGAGAAAATGCTGTCGGCTGCCAGGGCGAGAAAATATTCTTTTTCAGCCACATAACTGCCGAGATAGGCGATCAGATATTTGCCTGAAGATTTGAAATCGATCAGCTTGTTTTTGATCTCATCGATTTTTGCCCAGCCCATAAAATTGGTATCGATTCGCAGCAGAATTCCGTTAATGCGATCATCAACCTTGGCTTTATCAATGTTATCGAGAATGGTTTTGATACTCATTGCTTTTTTTCCCAATACGGGAAACTCATCTGGCGGGTGATATTCAGCAATGTTACCCGAAAAAGAGAGCGTCAGGGTGGAATTAGATTTGACTGACGGGGTGGTATCAGAGAAGACCTGAATCAGTAGAAACACTCCGATAAAAAATAATAGCGCCAGCACGAATAAGGTACCTAACGTGTACAGGATTACATGAATGGGTTTCATCGATTGCCTCCGAAACAATTAAATTGAGTTTAATATTTTTTTTTGAGATAATGACGGATTAATTTTGAAGTTGTTTCAATATACGCAATTCTTTTTTTGCTGTCAAGAAGAATGTTTATTCCGAATGGCAAAATATGCCGTGTAACAGATTTAGGGAAGTTCTGAAAATTGTTAATAAAATTGTTGCAAGTTAAAGAATTTTTGTTAAATTTTGAGAGTTGCCACAGCCACCGATATCATGGTAAATGATTTGTATCGGGAAAATGTCCCGGATTTTTTTGTGACTTGAGCCGGATAGTGTGGTATTCTCAAAATACCACTGATCATATTAATTTACATCAACTAACCGAGGATTTTTATGAGTGAAGAAAAACATTTTCAAACCATTGCAACTGAGCTGGAAATCAATGTATGGCAGGTGCATAAAACTGTTGAGCTGCTGGACAGTGAAAACACGGTCCCGTTTATCGCCCGTTATCGCAAAGAGGCGACCGGAAATCTGAACGAGGAAGAGATCCGGCAGGTCGAAGAGCGAATCCGTTCGCTGCGTGTTTTGGACGCACGCAAAGACACGGTGATCAATTCAATTGAAAAGCAGGGGAAATTAACGCCGGAACTTAAGGCGCAAATTTTAGCAGCCACCAAATTGCAGGAAGTAGAAGACCTGTACCTGCCCTATAAACCGAAAAAGCGCACTCGCGCCACAATCGCCAAAGAGAAGGGATTGGAACCGCTGGCTGATCTGATGTTAAAACTTGAGACTGATATTGATGATTACGATGCATTGATTGCTTCTTTTATTGATCTGGAAAAGGGGGTCAATTCTCCAGAGGAGGCGCTCGCCGGGGCGCGCGATATTTGCGCCGAGACGATTTCCGATGACGCCGAAGTGAGAAAGCTGGTTCGAAAAATATTTCAGAAGCAGGCAACGATTCGTTCTGAAGCCAAAGTGCTGGAGGAGTATGGAAATTATGAAGTTTACGCGGATTTCTCAGCGCCTGTCACTTCGATTCAACCTTACCAAATCCTTGCCATCAACCGCGGTGAAAAAGAGGGCTTTTTAAAAGTTTCCGTCGAAGCACCAGTAGAACAGTGCATCGCCGAGATTGAAAAACTTTATCTCGTGAATGATGGTTCACATTTTTACCCGGAGTTGAAAACTGCGCTGGCGGATTCATTTCAGCGATTGATCGCGCCGTCGTTGGAGCGGGAGATGCGCAGCGAATTGACCGAACGCGCCGATGAACACGCTATCGAAATATTTGCCCGTAATTTGCGCAACCTGTTGATGACGCCACCGATTAAAGGCGCCACCATTATCGGTATCGATCCGGGTTTTCGAACCGGCTCCAAAGTTGTGGTCATCGACGCCACTGCTAAATTTATTGAGGGGGACACGATTTATCCCCATCCACCGCAGAATCAGTGGCAGGCTGCAAAAGATCGGTTATTGAATTTGGTGACGAAATACAATGCCCAGGTGATTTGTATCGGCAATGGGACTGCCTCGCGTGAAACCGAGAGCCTGGCGATTGATGTGATCGAAAATTATAACGGTGATCTCTCTTATATTATCGTCAACGAAGCCGGCGCCTCGGTCTACTCGGCGTCAAAACTGGCGATTGAGGAGTTTCCCGAACTGGATGTGTCGATGCGCGGCGCCATTTCCATTGCCCGGCGGCTGCTCGATCCGCTATCGGAATTGGTGAAAATCGACCCCAAATCCATCGGGGTGGGATTGTATCAACACGATGTGAATCAGGCGCAACTCAGCCGGATGTTGGATCAGGTGGTGGAGTCCTGTGTAAACTATGTCGGCGTGAATTTGAACACTGCATCCAAAGCGCTGCTACGATACGTCGCCGGAATCAACAGCCGGGTGGCGGATAATATTGTCAAGCTTCGAGATGAAAAGGGTGAATTCAAAAGCCGCGAGCAGTTGAAACAAATCAAGGGCATGGGAGAAAATGCGTTTACCCAATGCGCCGGTTTTTTGAGAATTCCCAATGCCAGCAACTTTTTTGACATGACTGCCATTCACCCTGAATCTTATGACGTGGCGCAAAGATTATTGCAGGAGTTGGAACTGGATAGCAAAACCGTGCGCGGCAACGGCGAGTTGATAGAGCAAAAAATTCGCGAAAAAAAGATGTCGGTCAAAAAATTAGCGGAGATCTGTGACGCCGGCGTTCCGACGATGGAAGATATCATCGAAAGTCTGGCAAAGCCCAACCGTGATCCGCGGGAAGACCTGCCCAAACCAATTTTTCGGCGAGATATTTTAAAATTAGAGGATTTGAGGGAAGGAATGATCCTGACCGGAGTCGTGCGCAATGTGGTGGACTTCGGCGCCTTCGTCGACATCGGCGTTAAAAACGATGGGCTGGTGCATAAAAGTCAGTTGTCCAGAAGTTATGTGAAACATCCCATCGATGTGGTGAGTGTGGGGCAGAATGTTCAGGTCAAGGTAATTTCGGTTAAGCCTGAGAGCGGAAGAATTTCATTGTCGATGATTATCGACTGATCCGGCTCTCAGAAAAATCGGCTCGCTCCGGCACAGAACCAATCGATTACAAATACAAAATTTAAAAACAATAAAGATGAACCGACAGCCAACTTTAGAAGATGTGAAAAATGCGCACCGGCGCATCAAACCTTTCATCCACCGCACCCCTGTTTTAACCTGCTGCTCGCTGGATGAAATGGTCGGGGCAAAACTTTTTTTTAAAGGTGAAAATTTTCAGAAAGTGGGCGCGTTCAAGTTTCGCGGCGCATGCAACGCCATTTTATCGCTTTCCCAATCCGCCGCAGCGCAAGGAGTAATTACCCATTCATCCGGGAATCACGCCGCAGCGCTGGCGTTGGCGGCGCGAATGCGTGGTGTTACGGCGAGGATTGTGATGCCATCCAATGCGCCGCTGGTGAAAGTGGCTGCAGTGAAAAATTACGGCGGCATTATCAGCTTTTGTGAGCCGACTCAGGCATCACGTGAGAGCACAGCAGCGGAAATTATTGAACAGACTGGAGCGACATTTGTTCATCCTTACAACGATCGCACTATTATTGCGGGTCAGGGAAGCTCGGCGTTGGAGTTAATGGAAGACGTTCCTGATCTGGATTTTATCCTGACCCCGGTTGGTGGCGGAGGCTTGCTCAGTGGAACTGCCATTGTCGCTAAAGCATTAAACAAACAAATTAAAGTGGTT
>DSAU01000439.1 GCA_011046315.1 bacterium | reverse complement strand
TCATTCCGGCATGTTTTTAGCCGGAATCTCCTGAATATATGTGCAAATTAATATTTAAAAGTTCTATTATTGAGATTCCGGCATTCCGCTTCGCTCCAGCCGGAATGACAGGTGAACTGTTACCAAATTTTTTGCTGATCTTTTTAAAAGCATGAATCCGCGCTACCTGCGTCATCTGGATTAAAAAAAAACAATCAAACAAACGCCCTCTTAAAAAATTTCAGTTCAAGAGGGGATTCAGGAAATTCCGCTGAGAACTGGAATTTCGGAAGTTGTTAAATGACTTGAATAAGGATCGAGGCATTAATTCGTTTAAAGAGGCGAAAACAGTTTTCTATCCCCTGGCGAATTTCACCGCATCTTGCCCGAACTTCTCGCGGATTTTATCCATCGCCTGATTCAATTTCTGAGCAGCTTCATCAAGGCGCTGCTCATCAAACAGGGACAACTGGGCTGACCGGGGACGCAGTTGAAAAAAACGCACTGCGATCCGGCGTACGCGAATCCGGCGGGTCAAAATTTTATCGAGCAACTCCCGCGAGGCGGTAAACAATTCGTGATCGAGATTGGTCCCCGCCAGTAGCCATGTCTGAGCCGACGCTTGTCGATGATCGGCGTAAGCAATTTCCAAAATCATTTTTCGGGCAGTCAAATTATTCCGGCGCAATTGCAGTCCGATTTTCTCCACCAGCCGGTACAGCACTCCGTAAAGCAGTGCAATATCGTTGCTGTCTTCCGGCAGCGTCTGCTGTTGATAAATATTGGGCAGTTGCTGCGGCGGGAACACCGGCGTATGGTCGATGCCATGGGCTGCCTGATGCAGCTTCAACCCGATCCTGCCGAATAGCATGGTCAAATGCGACGGGGAGAGATCCGCCACTTCACGAATCAGCCGAATGTTCAGGTCAAGCAGTTGTTTCTTGATAGCGGGCTCAATTGACGGCAGATGATATACTTTAAGCGGTGCAATGAATTCCCGCTCAAAACCAGACTGCACCTCCTCGATACCGGCAGGAGCGGTCACTTCGGAGGCAATTTTGCTTACCAGCTTGTTGCCGGCGACGCCCACACTGCTGGGTAATAACAACCGCTGCTGAATTTCCTGCTGGATTTTCCGCGCCATTTCCAACGATACACCGAACAATCTACCGGTACCGGTCATGTCTAAATAGGCGTGGCCATAGCGCACCGGTTCAACCAGTGGTGTAAACCGGGCAACGATTTTCATCATCGCGCTCATGGCGCGGCTGTACAGTGGCTCATTGGGCGGAATCACCATCACATCACGGCAGTGGCGCAACGCTTTGCCCAGCGCCATTCCCCGATACAGCCCAGCCTGCCGCGCCTCCAATGAGGTCGCCAACACAAGGCATCGCTCCATACCGGGATACGCCACCACCACCGGCCGTTTTCGCAACTTCGAATCCAAAACCCGCTCCACCGAAATCGCAAACGAATTGACATCAATGTGAATTATTCGACGTTCCATTTTTTATCGTAATGCTAATGTTCGTTGATCATTGACCAACCAAAATTGCCAACGGGTAACGGCTAATCTTCAACCTGAAAACCACTACCACTCACCACTAACCAGTAACCAGTAACCAGTAACCAGTAACCAGTAACCACTCACCACTAACCAGTAACCACTCACCAAGAATCACTGCACCTGTTCACGGATCAATGCCAACACCTTTCCCTGCAGCGACCAGGGCTGTTCAGGACGAATATCGCCATAGGACGGATTCTCAGCTTTCAAATAGCGCTCCCGGCCATTCATTATCAGCCGCTTGACTGTCACTTCATTGCCGATCAACGCCACCACAATGTCACCGTTTTTGGCTTCAACAGTGGACTGAACAATGACCAGATCGCCATCATAAATGCCGGCGTTAATCATGCTATCGCCCTGAACATGCAGCGCAAAACAGGGTTGCCTTTCGTGAACCAGATAGTGCGGAACGTAAACATAACGTTCAATGTTTTCTTCCGTTAGCACCGGTGAACCCGCGGTAACTGTTCCCACCAGCGGCAGCTGCAACCCGTAATCCGGTTCATGATTGTAGCCAAGGTTGGCTAAAGGGTTCAACCGTTTGAGAACCCGAATCCCCCGCGCCTTGTTGGAACGTTCGATATACCCCTTTTTCACCAGCGCTTCCAAATGGGTCAACACCGTATTTTTGGAGGTCATGCCCAATTCCTCCCGCAATTCTTCCAAAGTCGGCGGAATGCCATCACCGCCAATCTTCTGGCTGATGGCTTCCAACACCCGGGACTGTTTTTCGGTTAATTTTTCCATAAACGCGCTCCCTTATCTTAACATTTGTTTGGTTAACTTTTGTACAGTATTAATATACAATTTTTTTTGAAAAAGTCAAGAAAAATTTTTCAATCAACGTATGATCTCAGTTACTGGTGGAATACTGATGCCATCGCTTGATGATTTGATTATTTGACAGATGATAAAATTTTTAAATCAAGCCATCTATTTTTATTATTTTTACAAATAAAGCGATGACATCAGTCTATGTCTCCACCCATGGGTGAGATTAAATATCTATAAGATAAATTTTTATACGGGAGGATTTGTTAAATTTTGGGATTATTACAATCGTCTGACAAAAATCCATTTCATGAATATTGCGCCCTATATTACCATCGGTTACTGGCGGGAATTCAAAGCATTGGTAGTGGATTTTAGACTTAATCAAACTTTTGCAATTTACAGTTGGTCAAATCTGGAACATAGTTCTGCGGGTATGGACTGGTTTTTTTTCCCTGGCCCAAATTAATGACGGTCATGCCCTCGCTTACAATTACTCTCGGTTGGAGATTTTAGAATACAGTTTACGCCGTCAGGCATGGTTTAAGGGCCGGCGGCGGTGACCCAAATTACACACCGGTTGTCATCTTCACAAATTCGTTCAATCTTTCCCGCAGCTTATTGTAATCCAACTCAGGGTACAGCTCGCCTTCATAAGCCAGCGAAATTTTGCCAGTTTCTTCAGAAATAACAACGATAACAGCGTCGGTTTCTTCAGAAAGTCCAAGCGCCGCCCGATGACGTGTGCCGAATTTCGAGTCCAAATCCGGCTTCTGGCTCAACGGTAACAGGCATTGCGCCGCCTCAATCATTTCATTTTGGATAATAACTGCGCCATCATGCAACGGGGACCTGGGATTAAAAATTGAAACCATCAACGGTACAGAAATTTCCGCCTGGATTTTCTGACCGGTTTCGACGATCGATTTCACACCGGTGTTTTGAACAATCACGATCAAGCCGCCCAAACTGCGCTTGCTCAACTCAATTGCTGCTTTAAGCACCTCCTCGGTTAATCGCCGGCTTACCGACACTTTAAGTATTCTCCGAATCAGCGGACTCTGCCCAAGGTAAATTAATATACGCCGCAACTCCGGTTGGAACAAAATCACAAATGCAATCAGCCATACAGTCTGCAAATTGGCAAAAATCCAATTCAAACCGCTTAACCCCAACAACTGAACAACCACCGACGCCACCAGTATCAAAATCAACCCGATAAACATTTGCGCTGCGCGGGAACCGCGAATGAAAAAATACAACCGATACAGTATGTATGAGATGATGGCAATATCCAGCAGATCAATTAGCGTTATCGTTAAAAAGCCAATTTTAAACAGCTCCAATCGCAATCCCATTTCTATTTCCTGTCTTCAACTTCTTAAATGTTGGCATTTTGAAAAAACAGCGCCCCGCCAATCCAACTTTACTTTTGTATAAGTATTTTCCAATTTATGTACCAAGCTCAGATCATTACCAAGCATTTTTTGTATGATCTCAGTTACTGGTGGAACACTGATGCCATCGCTTGATGATTTGATTATTTGAGAGATGATAAAATTTTTAAATAGAGCCAGCTATTTCTAATATTGTTACAAATAAAGCGATGGCATCAGTGTACGTCTCCACCGATGAC
>DSAU01000440.1 GCA_011046315.1 bacterium | reverse complement strand
CGCTGGTTACGATTTGGGGATTGCGCCTCGCTATCCATATTTTTCTGCGTAACAAAGGAAAGCCGGAAGATTTCCGCTATCGAAACATGCGCGAACGATGGGGCTCGAAAGCCGGAATTAAAAGTTACACCCATGTTTTTCTGTTGCAGGGCTTTCTGCTCTTGCTGATCGCCTACCCCGTCATTATCGTCAATCAGCATCACCAATACGAGATTACACCATTCGATCTGCTGGGAATTACGCTCTGGATTGTCGGATTTCTGTTCGAGGTTATCGGCGATTGGCAGTTGAAGCGATTTATCAAATACAAAAAATGCGAATCCAATCAAATTTTAAAAACCGGAATCTGGCGCTATACCCGTCACGCGAATTATTTCGGCGAATCGCTGGTCTGGTGGGGAATATTTTTTATCGTGTTATCCGTGCCAAATGGCTGGTGGGCGATTTTTAGTCCGGTGTTGATTACATTTTTATTGTTAAAAGTTTCGGGCGTTCCGTTGTTGGAGAAAAAATATCAGGACAATAAAGAATTTCAATATTATGCAAAAAAGACCAATAAATTTATTCCCTGGTTTCCGAAAAAATATTAAAGGAGCTATTTAAATGCGCGAATTTCCAAAACCCATCGTGTTTGCCAGTAAATGCCTCGGATTTGATCATTGCCGCTGGAACGGACTTACTATTTCCTCTGAAGTCGTCGAAAAGCTAAAACCATTTGTCGAATATAAAACCGTGTGCCCGGAAGTTGAAATCGGTCTGGGTGTTCCCAGAGATCCGATTCGGGTGGTTTTCGAAGATGATCAACTCAAATTACTTCAGCCAGCCACAGGTCGCGATGTGACCAAGTTAATGCATGAATTCACAAAAAAGTATCTGGATTCGGTCGGCGATGTTGACGGCTGGCTTTTAAAAAATCGCTCACCTTCGTGTGGCTTTCAGGACGTGAAAATTTACCCGGGTACAGAAAACGTCAGCCCGCTGAAAAAGGACCGTGGGTTTTTCGGCGGCGAGGTTTTGAGCCGCTATCATAAAATCGCTGTCGAAGACGAGGGACGCTTGAAAAATTTCAAAATCCGCGAGCATTTCTTTACTAAATTATTCTCCATTGCCGCTTTTCGTCAGGTGAAACAAAAAGGTGGCATGGGGGCATTAGTCAAATTTCAGACCGAAAACAAATTGCTATTCATGGCTTACAATCAAAAGGAACTGCGCATCCTGGGCAGAATCGTTGCCAATCCGGATAGGCTGCCATTGGAAACCGTACTGGAAAATTACGAGGTTCATTTTTATCAGGCATTAGCCAAACCGTCCCGGATTCCGTCGAACATCAATGTATTGATGCACGGCATGGGATATTTTTCCAAACAACTGTCTCACAAAGAAAAGGCGTTCTTTTTGGATGCGCTTGAACAATACCGCAGTGGAACTGTGCCGCTAAGTGTGCCCACCAATCTGATCAAATCGTGGATTATCCGATTCGATCAACAGTATTTAATGCAGCAATCGTTTTTTGAACCGTTTCCCGGAAAATTGGTGGAAATAACAGATTCCGGAAAAGGTCGAGATTATTAAACATTGGAAAAACTATGATTGAAAAAGAACGAATAAAGGTTTTGAAAGAGGCAGCGATTTCAGACCGCAATTTTGTGCTCTACTGGATGCAGCAATCTCAACGCGCTGAATTTAACCACGCGCTTGAATATGCCATCCAGCAGGCGAATCAATTGAAAAAACCGTTGATTGCTTTTTTGGGGCTGACCGATGACTTTCCGGAAGCGAATGAGCGGCATTATTATTTTATGCTGGAAGGATTGAAAGAAACTCAGGCGGCTCTAAAAAAACGAAACATCAAAATGGTCATTCAGCACATCTCTCCGGAATCGGGTTTGTTAAAATTAGCCAAACAGGCCGCGCTGGTGGTGACCGATCGCGGTTACTTGAAAATTCAGCGTCAGTGGCGGAAAACGGTGGCTGACAAAATCGACTGCAAACTTGTACAAATCGAAAGCGATGTGATCGTTCCGGTGGAAGAAGCCTCGCCCAAAGAGGAATATGCGGCTGCCACCTTTCGTCCGAAAATCTCGAAAAAGCTGGATCAGTATTTAGTCCCTTTATCCGAAACCGCGCCGGAAAAGTCTTCACTCAACATCTCTTTAGATTCACTCGATATTAGTAACACAGCTGAGGTCATTGCGTCCTTAAAAATTGACAAAGCTGTTTCCAAAGTCGATGGCTATCACGGTGGAACAAGTCAGGCGAAAAAGCAGCTGCAACATTTTATCGAAAACAAATTGACCGATTATCCTGACTTGCGCAATGATCCGACAAAGGACTATCTGTCCAACATGAGTCCCTATCTCCATTTCGGGCAGATTTCTCCGCTGTACATCGCTTTAAAAGCCATGGCAGAAAAAAATCCGGGAAACGAGGCGTTTCTGGAGGAACTTATCGTACGCCGGGAATTGAGCATGAACTACTGTTTTTACAATCAAAATTATGATCAATTAGAGTCGCTTCCCCAATGGGCATTGACCACGCTGCGGGATCATGAGATTGATAAACGGGAATATAACTATTCTACGGAGCAATTCGAACAGGCGGAAACCCACGATCCGTACTGGAATGCCGCACAAAAAGAAATGGTGCTCACCGGAAAAATGCACGGCTACATGCGCATGTACTGGGGTAAAAAAATCCTCGAATGGACGGAAACGCCCAAACAAGCATTTGAGATCGCACTCTATTTGAATAACAAATACGAACTAGACGGCAGAGACCCCAACGGATTTACCGGAGTAGCCTGGTGCTTCGGCAAACACGACCGCGGCTGGGCAGAACGTCCGGTTTTCGGGAAAGTGCGCTACATGAACGCCAATGGATTGAAGCGGAAGTTTGATGCGGAGGGGTATGTGGAGAAGGTTGGGAGATTGAAAAATAATTCAGATTAGATTTTGCTTCCCAAATTGATTGATTGTCACTAAGCCAATTTTCCCGCCGTATATTCTTTCTCAATCAATAGAAACCACGGAAGCATTATTATGCTAATCCTTTCTTGATTAGGCGAATCCTTATGGCACCTTCCTTCCTTTGAAGCTGTTGCGCGATTTCATTAATACTTTTACCTTCTTTATGTAATCGTCTAAAAAGATCGTCATCTTCTTCTGTCCATTTAGCATAGGCTTTTGGATATTCAGTACGAATCACATCAACAGAATAGGCTTTTTTATCTTCACTTTTAGAAAGATCATCATGCTCAATAAAATAACTAATTGCTTTTCTTAAACCCTTGTAAAAATCTAGCAAATGTTCTTCAAAAACCATTATTCGATGATGATCAAAAACACCTTCCTCACGCTTTTGAGATTCGCTAATTACAAGATATTTATCGAGCTGCTTTGACATTTTAATATCAAAGAAATATGTCCTACTTCCAGCGCTTATTTTCTCAGAAAATAACTCTTTTTGACTTTTTTCCATTTTATATCTCACTTTCTTTTATAATTTAATTGGAAACGTTTACGTAGGGAAATGTTTAAAAAAATTGGAAAAATTAAATACCAAACAGACTAAAACCAATCTTCAACTTCCAGTCCATTAATTCTTTTGAAGTGACTGGTGTTATGTGTAACAAGAACCAAATTATTTGACATTGCTATTCCAGCGATTAAGATGTCAATATCATCGATTAATCTACCTTTGGTTCTTAAATCAGCATAAATATCCGTTGATATCTCAATTGAGTCTTTTGTGATTGGGATAATTGAATTGTATTCAGCAAATTGAAGAAAAGCAGCAAGTTGCTTTTCCGCATTTTTGTATTTTAATCCACTCAGAATCTCATAGCGCAGTAAACTGCAATACAGGCATGTCATTGCGAGGAGCGAAGCGACGAAGCAATCTCTTAAATATTTGATAAGATTGCTTCGCTCCGCTCGCAATGACATGCTGACTAAAAACTTT
>DSAU01000051.1 GCA_011046315.1 bacterium | reverse complement strand
TTTTAAAGCATTTGACAAATTGATAATTATTTGTTATATACTATCATCCGATTCTATTTTTTTTCTTGCTACCGGACTTTTTGTAAAATGTCATTTTTTGGTTCAATGTCATGCCCGAATGCTTCTATCGGGCATCCACTTTGCTTAATTTTAGGAGATTCCCGCTAAAAACATGCGGGAATGACAGCCCGTTCCTACATAGTTTAAAAAGTCCGGTAGAGAATTTTTTTTATATTTTAAAAATAATAAAACTATAAATAACCGCGAGTTCAAGTAATAACTGCAACACACATGTAGTTTGAAAATTCTGGATTTTAGTAGTTCATTTACCCCAAAAACCCTCTCACACAATTCTGGAGGGGTTTTGGGGAAAATGAACTTGCCTGATAATTATTAAGTTACATTGTTGCACTTGATACTTGAATCCACCCTTGATATTAAAATAACAAATTGTAGATTTCACAGATTAGAATCGGTGTCATCTGTGAAATCTGTGGTTGCTTTTCATTAATTAATTCTCGAAGCTTTGTTCTTAATTTGCCGGATCAATTGATGCTAACGGTTTTTTTTCTTGATTATTAAAGCTGTGCATACTATATTAACCATAAATTTAGTCAACTAATATTTTCGGAGAGATAGTTTTGCAAACGGATTATACTAAGATTCGAGACACAAACGAAATGGTGCTCCATTTGTTAAGCATTGCCCTTTTCTACGGAGATTACGCCATTCCCTATCATTTTATGAACACCAATTCACAGGCGCATCTTGCCGTTAAGAAAAACGATGTTGCTGCATTGAATAGATTTTGTTCGAGAAATTGGATCGATTTCGAATTACTTACGGATGAAAAACGGGAAGAACTTTTCCGTATTTATGATCAGCTTGATTCCCGTTTCGGCGAGAAGCTCAAAACAGAACTGGCGCCGCTGCCGACGGAATATTTAATTGAGCTCGGTGAACGCGCCCAGGGTTTGGGCAAATTCAGAGATGCGCATTCAGCATTTAAAGCCGCGGGACTGTTGGAAAAACGGGTCAATCAATTGGTGACGGAAGCCATTCAAATATTGAGCGCGAAAGAGATCAGCTCCGGCGATTTGACGCCGGAAATGCTTGAAGAAAAAGTTACCTCCGCCGTGTCGCTGGTTTTTCAAGCATTGAGGCTAAAGAACCCGTTCAGGAATCAGTTCCAAACTCTGGCAATGGCGCTTCATCTGGAAGACGCTGAGTCGATGCGAAAATACAACAAATATATCGAACAAAGTCAATTCAAAGAGATCATCGAATTTTGCATTGAATTTCTGATTGATGACAACGCCATTTCTTCAAAAATATCGGGCGCGCTTTCTTCAGGGAAACTGAGAAGGCTATTCTTGAAAAAATTAGCGATTCGTTTTTCCGACGGGTCCGGTCGATACCAGACGTTTGTCGAAAATTATAACAAAGCTGTGGAAATGCTCCAAACTGCTTCGAAGGAATCGGACTACCTCAAAGTGCAAAAAATATTGTTGGGCAGGGGAACCGGGGATAACGAATATTTTCAATATTTGCAGGAGTTGTCAGTGGAGCACCCCATCGGCTCGTTGTTGGTTCATATCCGGCTGACGCCAGAAGGTAAACGTTACATCGCACCAATAATTTTAAAATCCGACAATTCGCTGCTGGATTTTTTAGAGATCAGTTAGACATTATCGCTGTCCTATTACAGTTGACACAAAAAGAAAGGAAATCAGCTCCGGCTGTTTTCCTTTCTTTATATATTGTGGAGAGGCTTGTTCAAAATGTTTAAAGATGATGGTTATTACTGCGGAATTGATGTGGGGGCGGTTAGTATTAAGGTTTGCCTTATGAGCAGCCCGGCTAATCTGGCTGTTTTTCAGAATATCGCTCAACAGCATTCTCACAATTTTGAGACACCCGAAACTGGTAGCTTGACAAACGACGCTCGCTATGCCATGCTACTGACGACTTATCAGCGAACCAAAGGCGCGCCATTGCAGGCGGCGCTTGACCTGATGCGCCAAATCTTCGGTTACCTACCAAAAGACCAGAACATCGCCCTTGCTGCAACAGGCTCCGGAGGAAAAATTATTTCACAGTCGCTGGGTATCCCTTTTAAGAATGAATTTCAAGCAATAGCCAACAGCATGGGAGAATTTTATCCAAAAGTTAAAACAATTTTGGAAATGGGGGGGGATTGCTCAAAGTACATCGTACTGGACACGACTCCGAGTGGCGGATTCTCCGGAATTGTGGATTATGAGGTGAACGGAGAATGCGCTGCGGGAACTGGTTCGTTTTTAGATCAGCAGGCATCCCGACTTCTTTATAAAATAGAGGATGTTGGAGATGTTGTGTTAACAGCAGAAAAGGCAGCCAATATTGCTGGCAGATGCTCGGTGTTCGCAAAATCTGATATGATCCATGCCCAACAAAAAGGTTTTCAGCCGCCGGAAATACTCAAGGGATTATGCCAGGCAGTCGTTCGCAATTTTAAAGGGACGATCATCAAAGGGAAACCCATTCATCGCCCGGTCGCCTTTATTGGAGGTTTAGCCGCCAACAAAGGCATAGTTGTCGCATTAAAGGAAATTTTAGCGATGGATGATGATAGCGATTTGATCATCCCCAACTATTTTACCCACATGGCAGCTATTGGTGCTTCGTTGCTCGAGGCGCGATCCGGCGATTTGATGTTAGTGGAAAGTTTCCTGAATAAAATCAATAATTTTATTTCGTCGACACAGCAGTTTGACACTATGCCGCCGATTCGGAAAGACAGTTTGGTTTTACTCCGCGACCGTGAATCCGGCTATCAATTTTCGGCTCAGCAAAATCCTCTGCCGGTTTATTTGGGGGTTGACATTGGATCGGTCACCACAAAATTGGCATTAGTGGACGAAGATGGTGAGCTGGTAAAAGGAATTTATACCAAGACCCAAGCCCGTCCCATCGAGGTGGTGAAAAAGGGGTTGCGTGAAATCGAGCTTGAATTGGGGGAGAAAATTCGGGTTTTGGCGGTCGGCACTACCGGCTCTGGCAGGGAGTTGATCGGGGAATTGATCGGCGCCGATATTATCAAAGACGAGATTACCGCCCACAAAACAGGCGCCATGCATATCAGCAATACGATGACCGGGGAGATGGTTGACACCATTTTCGACATCGGCGGTCAGGATTCAAAATATATTTACATCGAGGATGGTGTGGTGGTCGATTTTACCATGAACGAAGCCTGTGCCGCGGGTACTGGTTCGTTTTTGGAGGAACAGGCGGAAAAATTGGGCATCAACATTAAAGATGAATTTGCTGAGTTAGCGCTGTCTTCGACCAGACCGGTTCGGCTTGGTGAAAGGTGTACTGTGTTTATGGAAAAAGAGATTATTCCATTTTTGCAGCGTGGCGCTCAAAAAAATGATATCGTTGCCGGACTCGCCTATTCCATCGTCATCAACTATCTCAATCGGGTGGTGCGAGGACGAAAAATCGGAGATGTGATCTATTTTCAAGGCGGAACCGCCTATAACGATGCGGTAGCCGCTGCATTTACCACGGTGCTAAAAAAGAAGATAATAGTTCCTCCCCACAATGGAATAATCGGAGCGATTGGCGCCGCATTATTGGCTCGTGAAAACTTATCTCAAAACCGCCAGGCAACCGGTTTCCGTGGCTTTAACCTTGATCACATCCAATATTCGATTCGATCGTTTACCTGCAAGGGCTGCACAAATTTTTGTGATATTCAGGAGTTCACCGTTCAGGGGAAGCGTACTTATTGGGGCGATAAATGTTCCGAACGCTATCGAAAAGAAATCAAAGTCAAATCAACGCCGGTAATCCCAGATCTCATTAAATTTCGTCGTGAACTATTGTATCGATCACAATCGGAAAATGAAGAGGGAACTTTAAAAATCGGGATTCCGAGAGCAATGTACTTTTGGGATCAATATCCATTTTGGCAAACTTATTTCAATCAGCT
>DSAU01000413.1 GCA_011046315.1 bacterium | reverse complement strand
TCATTCCGGCTGGAGCGAAGCGGAATGCCGGAATCTCAATAATAGAACTTTTAAATATTAATTTGCACATATATTCAGGAGATTCCGGCTAAAAACATGCCGGAATGACATTATTAGTTAAGACTGCTGAACTATTACCAATTTTTTAAAATAGCCATTCAACAATATCGAGGTGTTAAATGTTAGCTGAATTCAGTATTGCCCCCTTTGACAAGGGCGAAAGCCTGAGCACTTATGTTGCTCAAATCATTGACCTGATCGATAACAGCGGTTTAGATTATCGACTCGGCGCAATGGGAACAACCGTTGAAGGCGACTGCGATGAGGTGTTCGAGCTCATTAAAGCCTGCCATCAGAAAATGCGCTCTTTGTCGAAGCGGGTCATTACCCACATCGCAATCGATGACCGCGAGGGCGCAGTTAATCGACTCGAGGGCAAACCAGGGTCAATTGAAGAAAAATTGGGGAAAAAGTTAAGAAAATAAGCCTCTGGTTTGTAATTCCAGCAACAGCAACTGACAACTACATGCGCAAACTTAAGGTTAAACTTTATGCAAACCGATTACGTCTTAATTTTAGTCACCGCCGCCAGCACAGAGGAAGCGGAACAAATCAGTTGGATTTTAATAAAAAAACAACTGGTGGCTTGCGTGAATATTATCTCTCCGGTCAAATCGCTTTTTCGCTGGAAAGGGGAATTGTGCCAGGAAAACGAAACCGTGATGCTGCTCAAGGCATTGCGAAAAAACTTTGATTCCATTCAGCGAGAAATTAAATCGGCTCACAGTTATGAGAATCCGGAAATAATAGCCCTTCCGATCATTCTCGGAGCGGAAGACTATCTGAATTGGATAAAAACAGAATCTGTTTAAGATACATTGAAGTCAATGGAGATAACAATACTTGGTTCCGGTTGCGGGATTCCATCTCTGTCTCACAGCGCGCCCGGCGTTTTAATCCGATACCACGGAGCGCCCTTTCTAATCGACAGCGGTTGCGGGACGCTGGTTCGGCTGCTAAAAGCCGGGATCCACTATACAGCGCTCAACGATATTTTCTACACCCACACCCATTCAGACCACAGCGGAGATTTGGCGCCATTGATTCAGGCGCTGCGCACCACACCCGGCTATCAACGCACCTCGCCGCTTCGTTTGTATGGTCCGGAAAGTTTTGCTGATTTTTTACGATGCCTATCACAGGCTTATGGAGCATGGATAACCGATCCCGGATTTCCTTTCATAATCCGAGAATTAAAACAAGATCTGTTTAAAGTCGGCGAATTGCAAGTTTCCACCAGAGCCATGTTACACAGCAACGACGCCATCGGCTATCGTTTCGATTCTCCGGATGGCAGGGCAGTTGTTTACTCGGGCGACACTGATTATTCGTCTGAAATTATTGAGCTGGCTCAGAGCTGCGATGTCCTGATTTTGGAATGTTCGTTCGGTGAAACAGACAAAATCAGCGGACATTTGACGCCCCGAGAAGCCGCAGAAATTGCGTACCAAAGCAATTGTCAAAAACTGGTACTGACTCATTTTTATCCGCCGCAGGATAAACTTTTTTTGGAAATTCGTTCCGTCATCCCTCAAATTTATCTTGGAGAATTGATTATTGCTCACGACGGACTACGAATTTTTTTATGATGAAGAATAGCAGTATTTATTATTTGATGAAAACATTTTTTAAAAAACATAGATTGGCAATATCGTTTCTGATTTCAGTGCTTCTACATTTGTTGATCCTGCTGATTTACCCACGAATCAGCAGCATTGAACTGTTTCCGCTTAAAGCAGAAGAACTATTCAAACCAGCGCCCCAACCGGAAAGACATTTAAAATTTGAACTGGTGGAGACGCCTGACGACGCCCGCAGCGAAATACCGCCGGAGGAGACCAATCTGCTATCAGATAAAAATGCGGCAGCACGAAATCCGCTTTTAAAAGACGATAAACCCGAAGGGGCGGCTTATTCAGAGGGTGACTTTGACGTTAAAACATTGCCGACTCAACCGATGGCGCCGCGGCAGCAACAAAACGATAGCCCGGCAACAGAACCGACCGACAGGGAAGCACCCGATTCCGATAGAAAACGGGTTAAAGATTATGAATACAGTTACGAAAAATTCAGCCGGTCGCAACTATTAAAAGATCAACAATCTCAACAACCAACGTCACCAGAACAGCAGCAACTCAACCGCCCGCAATACGACCAACAACAGTTCAGCGCTCGCGATCTGGGCGGGCTCAGTTTCAATACTTACGAATGGGACTTTGCGCCTTACATGCTGGCAATGAAAAAAAAAGTTGAACGCAACATTTTTCCGCCACCGGCATTTACCTACATGGGATTGATCAGCGGAGAGACCATCGTTAAGTTTAAAGTTATGCCCGGAGGCGAAATTAGAGATTTAACCGTGCTACAGTATACCGGACACGAATCGCTAAAGGAAACCAGCGTTCAGGCAATCTTGAACTCATCACCCTTCAAACCATTACCGGCGCATTTTCCTGAAGACCATCTGGAAGTAACAGCGAAATTTTCATACTATGTGAAAAGATAATGAACTGACAACAAAAAACAAACGGAACCGATTTTATGAATGATGTCTGGGCAGTTTTTCAAAGCGGCGGGATTATAATAATTCCACTAATTATTTGCTCGATTATTGTATTGGCAATCACCATCGAACGATCGCTGGTCTTGCGGAAAAAGAAAGTCTTAATCCCGGAAATTATCAACGTTATCGAAACCATTGACAAGCCGGAAGACGTGGGGCTGGCAATTTCGATTTGCAATAAAAACCAAGGCGCCTTCGCCAATATCGTTCAACTCGGATTGCAAAACAAAGACATGACGAAAGCCGAGCTCAAAGAATTGATCACCGATCAGGGCCGGCAGGAAGTTCGAACCCTGCAAAAGGGATTGGTGATACTGGAAACCATCGCCGGTATTGCCCCACTGCTGGGACTGTTGGGTACAGTTATCGGTATGATCAAGGTGTTTACCGTTATATCGGAACAGGGATTGGGACAAACTCAGGCGCTGTCCGGTGGAATTTCCGAGGCGTTGATAACAACAGTCGTCGGCTTATCCATCGGTATTCCATCACTGGTCGTCTTTAACTACTTTACTGATAAATCCGAAAATTTAATCATGGACATTGAAAAATTCACCGCTAAATTGCTGCGTACATTATCAGCTTTTCATAGCGAAAAAAACAACCTTGCAAAAGAATATTAGCCCATGCAATTTTATGATAAAAAAAGAAACAAAGTGATCATAAATATCACCTCTTTGATTGACGTGTTGTTCTTGTTATTAATCTTTTTCATGGTTTCTTCGACGTTTATAGAACAGCCGGGCATGAAACTCGAGCTGCCAGAGTCCAAATCTTCAGCAACCGAAAAAATTCAAGACCTGATTCTTGACATTCATGCCGACGGTACCATGTTTTTGAATAGTGAACCGATCAGGTTAGAGCAATTGGCGTCAACCTTCGAAAAACTCCTTCCCAGGCTGTCTGAAAAAGCGCTCATCCTCAAAGCAGATAAATCTGTTCCGCATGGAACGGTGGTCAGGGTAATGGATACGGCAAAACTCAGCGGGCTGGAGAAACTCATTATCGCCACCCGAACCGAAGGAGATTCATAAGAACCTGGTACAAAGCAATTGTAACTGGAAATGATGACAACACAGAACTCTTTTATTTAAAAAGTGTATCATTAGGTAACACTTTTTTTTAATAGCAATAAACCGTCCGCTACCCGGCATATAGACTGAAGTGATTTTTATTAACAATCCCTTCCAATTCTCCCGATTAGGCAAACTTAACACCAATATTAACAACATGGAATATATAAAGGATTTTTTAACAGTCCATCCATTCGACCATAAATCTACCAGAACATAGGAAAAGCCAGTCCATAACGTAATGGCACGATAATTGACAGCCCTAAATCAACTAATACTAACTG
>DSAU01000087.1 GCA_011046315.1 bacterium | reverse complement strand
CTTTATATCAGTGCCGTCAACAAGCTTTGCATACGTCCCATCGTTATTGACAATGGTAATCAGAACGGCATTTACCGTTCTTTCGGTTGCAAGATATATTCTGTTGGTGACACCAATTCTGATTATTTTCATTTGAGTTCAAAATGCTTGCTGATCTTTCTCAACATTTCTATTTTGGTTCTGGCTTTCCCCAAATCAACTGGCGGATTTTGATTTAATGCGAATTCCCGGATTTCCTTGGATGTGTTTTCCATTAACGGCATTTCACCGATCATCACCGGCCCGGTCTTTTTTGGTTCAGGTTCAATGATCTCCTCATTTTCAGAAACGACCAAGACATAACCCTTTATGGTCTTTACAGCTTCGTATTGCGTTTCGGTCAATTCGGCTATACCGTTTTTCCACTCAACCGGTTTGCCAATAATAGTTGAAGAGTGATTTTTTAGGCTCCCGTCCCTGCATTTTGGGGCTCTTACTAATATACCCATGATTTCCTCCATTGAGTCAGAGCTGGGAGCATAATTGCTTATGCCCCCGACCCCATTTAATTAGTTAGAATGTGGACTTTGAATAACGGATATTCTTGAACAGAATATGATAACCGAATCCTGTCTGCTCATTTTCCATTTTCGAAACACGGAGATAATGGTACAACATATATAAATACGGCCATCCAACTATTGAATTCAAGCCAAATGCCAGCGGAATCCGTACAAAAGGAAGTAACTGACGATAGTCAATAGCTCCGAATTCCGGTGCATTTGTCATCAGGATAGCTATTGATGTACCAGGAAGGACAGAATTAAGATCGTACACAATGGTATCGCCAACACCAACCGTAGCGGCAACATCCATAATCCAACGGCAATCTGAATCATCAGAGGCATTCATTGCCGACCGGAAAATACGATACCCCGTAATGGTTGCATCGGCACCTGTAATTGTCAATCTGACTTTATTACCGGCCAAAACAGTTATTGCTCCTGCGGCTGCGGCATTGGCAATCGATTCACCGTTTGCATTAACTGCACTAACCCTGTAGAAATAGTCACCCAAATCACCGGTACTAAACTCAGTAGCAGGATCAGCAACATTTGCCAATACAATACCGGCTGCCAAAGGAGCAGTCGGAGCTGTACCAACAGCTACTGTAGGTGCTTTTGAACTTGCGGATTCACCGGAAGGTAGGTATTTATCAATTTGCGTTACGAATTTGAAATGCGGCACCGATCCATCACCCCAACCGTTATAAGCAAAATCGCTCATAAAACCGGCCATTGGTAAACCACCCATCAGCTGTTTAACATCTAATTGCTGTCCACCACCCAAATTCACACGACGGCTCATGGGCAGAATTTCATTCAAATCCTGTTTTACCGTATTCGGCATAAGCATGTGTGTAGCGGCCCCTAAACCTTGCATGATATTATTGGCACCCAAATCCAACTGACCTTCGGAAATCTGACCACCTTCCGATCCACTGGCGGCACCGGTTTTACGACAATCGATAACAACATCATAACCGGCCGCTTTTGCAGTTTGAATTTTTTTATACAAACCATCAAATTCGTTGGGGATTACATCACTATTCCCGAATACTGACGCTTTTTCACTGGCTTCGAGAACAGTCATTGCACCGGCCTTGTTCAGAATGGTATGAGCATCCGCAAATGTCTTGGAAACATCCAAAACATGAGTCAGATCACGCATATCACGCAGGAACTTTGTGGTATCAACCTTCCGTGCCAGGGTTACATTTTTGGAAGTCGGGAAAGATGATTCATTGGTGAATACACCATAGGAATGATGTCCGCCTAATTGCCCCTGGCTACTCAGTAACATGTACTGATCCAGAACTGCATAAATCGGACTGTGTGGGAAAAGATTCCACAACCGCAGCTGCTTTTGTTCGGCAACAGTGGATTTTAGATCGGTGTCGATATTTTCAATGGTAATCGCACGACCACCGGTTAATTGGGAAAGATCGGTCATACTGGTTGTCGTTGTGGCATCCAGTGCTTTTTGCATGTCCATAGACTTCATCATCCCACGTTCAGGCGTATAGTACATTGTACCTTCGTCTAAAAGTGATTTTGCGATTTCTTGGACGGCATCATAATCTTTGTGAGCAAGAATATTCATAATTTATTTCCTCCTTGTTTGCTTTATTTGCACACTAAGAACATTTATCGAGAATTGATTTCACTGTGACATAATCCCGAAGCCGGAAAGATGTTTCGGCTTTTGCCATCTCGTTCAAATTGATTTTATTAGCGGAAACACCTTTTTCGAGTTTGTCATGGAGTTCACTGTAATTTCCAACTTCAGCATCGGTTATATCGGTGGAATGTTCACCGCCATCGGTTCTCGGAATAAATTTCTGGATATCGGCAATATTTATCCCGGAACGTGATTTCATTAATACTTGGACAGCTTCGGCAATCGGATGACCTTCAATAGTCAATGATTTTTCCAGATTTTCAACGTGTTCGGCAATTCTTATCAAGCTTTCACAAACACTTGTGAGGGACTTTTCCAAACCTTCACCCTGGGAACTGAGGGATTTCATTATAGATTCACTTTTCCCCTGAATATCCCTTGTTACTGAATCCATTTCACTCATGAACTGAGTAGCATCAATGACTACTTCATCATCATCGTTAAGACTTTTATCAAGATTGTCAGGAACCGGATCATATTCTAGGTTATCCTCTTCTGGGTTATCCTCCTCATCACTGGCACCGGATTTGAAAAAATCCATAATACCTTTTAGAAAACCAACACTTTTCTTGACTTCTTTTGCAAGACCCTCAATATTATCATTATCGTCGGTTCCATCAACAGGACTCAGATCAAGAGATTTGGCTAATTCCTCAGCATCTTCCTGTGTCTTGCCCATTTCTACGAAATGTGCTACCGCTTCTTCGTAAGTATTAAACGATTTCATAATAAAAACCTCCTTGTTATCGTTTTTTTTCTTCTTTTTGGATTTATCGTTAATATCACCACCGGGGGCGGTGACCTTAACATTTGTATCAATATTATCTTTAACTATTGCATCACCGTCGGTTTTAGCAGATATATCGGTTTCTACCGGCGTAGCACACAAACTTTTGAATATCGGCGCATTATGTTGTTCAACCAGTTTCAGATAAGTGGATTTAAGTACCGGATTTGGAGTAATGACAACATTGATAATTTTGGCGCTTTTAACCAGACCGCCTGCTGTCCGTTTATTGCCATAACTTCCCTCAACGCTCCAACCAACAGTTTTTTGGTGTTCTGGGAATTCTTTATTATGTTGCTCAATAGCTTTCAGCATTTTCCATGTCTGATCGGCCATATCGTGGTTTTTAAACAAAGCACCTTTAATTACAGTGCTGTTCTCATTGGTATAACGTTCATGGGGAAATCCGATAATATTTACTGGTGAGTTTTTGGGCAGATGCTCATATTTGATTACACCATTTGTATCGAAATAAGAGAAATCAAGCGATTTTTGCATAAGCTGTTCGCCCTGTTCATCTCTCTGGGTATTACTAATCTCACCGAATACAATCCGCTTTTCATCATTCTCGGTTGATTTCTCAAGATCAAGCATCCCCAAAAGGGTAAAATCAGGCTTATAAGCCATGACTTCTTGCACATTTATATCGGATAGTTTTCTCATACATTGCTCCAAAAAAATGGCCCGTAATCATTGATGAGTTCCAACAATTACGGGCCACATGAGGGGTTCAGTGAAAAATTACATTTCCTCAGACACAGAATAATTCTCAATAAGCAACTTTAATATACATACTACCTGAATATAATGTCAATAAATATGACAAATATTTCAGGTATTCGTTTACTGACGAGGAATTAGATACTTATTAAATTATTAGCAGTATTTTGAACGGATAAATTAGAGATTCAATATTATAATCTCCTTTTTTCCAAAATTGTCCATCCGTCCCACGGACAGTCGGGAAACAGTTTATCATGAAGGGCGT
>DSAU01000083.1 GCA_011046315.1 bacterium | reverse complement strand
TTATTTGGTCAATGCTATCGGGACCGAATTATCACTCCGGCAGTTGAGTGCATTATCACCGGAACTATTGAGACTCAACGGTCAAATGGAATTTGCTACCCATTTTTCAGGCTCGCCGGAAATACCTCAGCTATCGCTTGATTTTAACGTTTTAAATCCAGGCTATGAAAATTTTATTGGTGATTCTTTGCGCGGCGCGCTCAGGCTGAATCCGTCGTCAATCGAGTTGGAATATTTTGACCTTTTTGTGGGTGCATCTCATGCCAGGGCGCAAGCGCGACTGAACTTTCCGGAACCGTCCCGCGGCTTCGAGATCAATCGCTCAACCGAAACGTCCGGAGAAGTTTTTGCCTCGCTGGAAGATTTTCAGTTGTTGAACACAATGCTCCCCGACGAAACCCAAATCGACGGCGCTGGATGGCTGAATCTTGAATGGGCCGGGAGCATTGGTTCACCTGGTCTGAGCGGAATGATTACCATTCGAAATGGCGCGGCAAAGCTTGATCCGCTAACTCCACTGTTCAGCAGTCTTGAGGCAGAACTTTCCTTTCAGGATTCAATTGTGTCGATTAATAAATTTGACATGCGCGTCCAGCAATTTCCGGTAAAACTCTCCGGCAGCATTGTGGCGGCTCAATGGAGCCATTATGTGCTCAACATTAAGGGACAAATTGACGAGACCGGTTTGATCCGTTCTCAGGGAACGATCTTCAGCGACTCACTGCACATTGATTCACAAATCCACGGAGTTGAACTGTCATTGTTCCAATCGGCAATGGTTGATTTGGAGAAGCTTCAGGGCGTTATAAATGCTGACTTTTTAATACATGGAAATCCGCAAGCGCCGGATATAAACGGACATCTGGATATTCATCGGTTTTCATTTCAAATGCCTGAGCTAAATACCCGATTCTCGCAGGGGAGAGTAAAAATTCTCTTTGACCACGATGCTGTAAAATTTGACTCGGTTTATTCAAAAATAAACGATGGTTCTGTTTTCGTCACCGGCAAACTGGATTATAACGCCGCCGGAATTCAACACATTGAATTGGCGTGCCAATTGGAAAATATTAAAATTAATCGCCCCGAAGAATTCTCTCTGAACCTCAAGGCTGCCAATATCAATTATCGCACTCAGGAGAATCATTTTTTTTTGATCGGCGAGGTGATCCTGGGCGAGTCCAGAGTTGTGTACAATTTTAAACCGCAAATGTTGCTGAATTTAGCCCGTTCAACAGATCGCCCCAAAGCTGAGCTACCGTTATTTTTAAAAAACACCCGGTTGAACATTCAGCTCAGAGAAAGTGAAAATATCTGGCTTGACAACAATCTTGCCCGGTTGCGTCTTCATTCCGAACTCAACATCATAGCTACATTTGAAAATCCCAATCTGGGCGGCAGGCTTTCGATAGAGGAAGGATATGTTCTTTATCTGGACCGTAAATTTAATATTACCAGAGGCGTGGTCGATTTTGTCGACCCAAATCGAATCAACCCTATTATCGATCTGGAAGCCAAAGCCCAGCTCAAAGGTTATCAAACTCTCGGAGGACAACCATACGAGATTACCCTGGCAATCACCGGGCAACTTGATCAGAGCGTTGTGACGCTGACTTCGGTCCCGGCGCTGGAAAAGGCTGACATCATATCGTTATTAACATTGGGAGCGACGCGGCAACAATTGACTTCAACCGGGGTTGGTAGTGAAGAATATTCCACCACCGATATCTTGCTTGAACGCGCCAAAGCCTTCTCCAGCCAACAAATATCCAGCTATGCAGAAAAGCAGTTGGGCACTTATTTTGGATTGGAACAATTGTCGATTGAAGGCAACCTGTTCAAATTTGACAAATCATGGGGCCCACAATTATTGGCATCGAAAAAACTCAGCGACCGGATGGAAGTCTATTATACCACTACTGTCGGACACATGAACGAACATAACGTCCGGCTGGAATATGCTCTGACGAAAAAGTTTTCTCTCGAAGGGCAAACTGACCAACAGGGACGGTCTGGAATCGGCTTAAAATATAAGTTGAAATTTAAATGAAAACAATAGTCTGCAAAATCCATATTTTATTTTTCATTGGCGCATTATGCACCACGGCAATGGCAATTGAAAAACCGGTAAAGCTCAAAGTCATCGACCTTTCATTTGAGGGAAACGCCGCTTTTTCAGAACCCAAATTGCTGCGCACCATGATCACGCGTCCCTCGGGATTTTTATCGCCGGTTTATTATTATGAAAATATTTACAATGACGATCTGAACAGCCTGCTTTCTTTTTATCGGCGAAATGGTTACCTGGAAGCCCGTATTATTGATCAACGGGTAGAAATTGATTCTCTCAGACGACAAGTTCAAATACAGATCAAAATCGAAGAGGGCCAAGTCACCAATGTCGATGGAATTTCACTTTTTGGAAATCAACATTTCAACGAAACACAACTGATGAAACTGGTTAAACTGAAAATCGGTGATCCACTTCAGCACGATAAAATTCAGGACACCAGATTGAGGATTTTAACTCATTACGCGAACAACGGTTTTTTAGATGCAGAGGTCAGTCCGGAAATAAAGATCAATTACGAAGCGCATCGGGCTTATGTGGATTTGATGATTGTCGAACGCGCCCAATTTACAATCGATCAAATCGTCATCATTGGATTGGAAAAAACAAAACCCGGTATTGTCCGCCGGGAACTGCTATTCAAACCGGATCAAATCATCAAATATTCTCAATTGCTGCAATCGCAGCGAAAACTTTATCTGACCGGTCTGTTCCAAAGCGTGTTCATTCATCCCAAACCCGCTGCCAGCGGCGACACCACTCGAAAAGACATTGCAATTATGATTAAAGAAAATTACACCGGCGAATTTAATGTAACATTGGGATATGGTTCAATTGAAAAATTGCGCAGCCGGATCGAAATATTCAACACCAACTTAAAGGGCACTGCCCGAAAAATCGGGCTCACTACCACACTCAACTTTATTCATCAGGGCATCGAAGCCTCATTTACCGAGCCCTGGTTTTTAGGAAAGCCCTGGCGGTTTGACGCCAATTTTCGGCGCAGTTTTTTCGACGAGCCAGGTTACGATCTGGATCAGCTCGGCGGCAAATTTACCATCGGACGAACATTTTTTGAGCGATCCAATATCTCTGTTATCTATCGTTACGAAAACAATCGTTTAAAAAATATCCGAACCACAGAAATTCCCGATCAATTCCGGTCTAATTTACGAACCCTGAAACTGACGACAATTTTCGACAATCGCGATAACATGTTTAACACCACCCGCGGCGTTTATTTGGAATGGGGCAACGAAATGGCAGGTTCGTTCCTCAGCGGAACTGACACCTTTGTGCGAACGCTGGGGCGGGCGAAATATTTCAGGCGGCTTTCCGACAAAACAGTTTTCGCGAGTTCACTCGAATTCGGCTGGATGAAAAAATTCGGAAAATCAAAAGAGATTCCATTGAATGAACGATTTTACACTGGTGGACCCAACTCGATTCGCGGATTCCCTTACCGTAGCGTCGGACCTTTGGATATTAACCGCGTGGAAGTGGGTGGAAATTTCAAATTGGTGATGAACCTGTGTGAAATTCGCCGCCCGATTTACAAAATGTTTGGCGGCGCCCTGTTTTTCGACGCCGGAAATGTCTGGCGCTCATTCAGAACCATTCATTTCTCTGACATCCGAATCGCGCCGGGGTTAGGTTTGCGCATCGATACTCCCATCGGTATTGTGCGCTTTGATTATGGCGTTAATGTGTTTCCCAGACCCGGAGAATCGGTTGGTGCTTTTTTTGTGAGTATCGGTCAGGCGTTTTGAAAAAAAGCCGTCTGCAATTTGATTCGATAGCAGCGAACCCAGAACAGAGCGCGACCAGTCAGCCAATTGTTTCCAAAGAATCAACCCTGTCTGTTATCGACAAAATGGAGGATTAAACAAAATTGTTAACAGCCCTATTTTATTCCGCCGCTGCCATTTTTATTTATATGACTGTTTTCTAT
>DSAU01000258.1 GCA_011046315.1 bacterium | reverse complement strand
TTGCTGTTATGAGCACCATGATAAATCATGGTGTTTGTTCAAATCTGAAATTGAATCAACACCACAATTTATTGTTGTGATCTATAAAAGTAGTACAAGTTTTAAACTGCTTCATCAGTTTTTATTTGCGATTGATACCCTGTGCACGGCTACTAAAAAGCCATCTTTGTCTTACCTTTGTTGAATTGTTTTTATAAAATTAATATGTGCAAAACTTGAGTAATTAAACCCTTCAACTCTATCGACAGCTATTTCCTCTGATTTTTTTTCATTCGAAATAAAAATTTTTAATTTTCTACTTGTTAATTTCAATTTTTTTTTGCACCTTTAAGAGCATAAGATGTTCAGGCAGCGTGTGGTTTTTTTTCATCTTCGCCGGCAATTCCAGTAAAAAAAGTCAGAAGCTGACATCGCCTTTATTCTATTACAAATCTAATCTTGCATTTTTTTGCAACAAGGTTTTAGAGCAATTTTTAATATTAGTTACACCAATTACACCAATAATTCAATTAACCTTATAAATGCAATTTGCTACCGGACTTTTTACAAGTTCATGCAATATTACCTTTACGGGGTTAGATCGGGCTTAGGTTGTTCGCTTTCTACAAACATTTCACCGCTACGCGGTTATTTTGAAGCCAATTCGGTGGAATCAAACCTTGGTAGGGGTGGGATGTTTGCAGCCGAGTTCAAAAAGTGTCCGGTAAACGAGAAATGGAAAAAAATATTTGTGAAAATTTGTGTAATTTGTGGCTCTAAATATTCTTGCTGTTCACTGGGATAGGAATCTCAGATATTATATGATAACCCAATCCGACCCGAATTTTTGCGTAGAACAGAAACACGGCTGCCGAAGTATATATTTATGAGCATTAATTTTTCATCTCAATTGTTGTTGATTGGTAAACTTTTGTTTCAGGGATAATAGACAATGGCAAAATTCATTCATCTACATAATCACACCAGCTTTAGCTTGTTAGACGGCGCATGTAAAATCGTGGACATGTTAAAATTATCTCAGCAATTTGAGATGGATTCGCTCGCAATAACGGATCACGGAAACATGTTCGGCGCCATCGAATTTTACACAAAAGCCAAAAAAGCCGGAATTAAACCGATCGTCGGCGCTGAAGTTTATATTGCTCCAAAAAGCCGTTTTGATAAAACGTCATCCAAAGGCGCAAGCGACACCTCCTACCATTTGGTGTTGCTGGCGAAAGATTATCAGGGCTATCAAAATTTAATGAAGCTGGTGTCGATTGGATTTCTCGAAGGTTTTTACTACAAACCACGCATCGACAAAGAAACGCTTCGACAATATTCCGCCGGATTGGTGGCGCTATCCGGCTGCCTCAAGGGCGAGGTTTCCCGGCTTTTATTACGGGAAGATATTGAAAGCGCAGCCAAAGCCGCCTCAGAATATGCCCAATTGTTCGGCGATGACTATTATCTGGAAATACACGATCATAATATAAACGATGAAAAAATAGTTCTTCAGGGGATGGCTGAATTAAGTCGCTCGCTCGGAATTCCGCTGGTTGCCACTAACGATGTTCATTATTTAAAAAAGGAACACGCTAAAGCCCATGAAACGCTGCTCTGTATCCAGACCGGAAAGACGCTGAAAGATGAAAGTCGAATGAAATTCAGCACCGATCAGGTCTATTTCAAATCACCTCAGGAGATGATCGAGCTTTTCAAAAATTTTCCCGATGCCATCGAAAACACAGTTCGTATCGCTGAAAAGTGCAATCTTGAGATTGAAACTGGCAAAACTCATCTGCCTAAATTTGAAATACCGAACACCCATCAAAACATGTCGCTGGATGAATATTTACGCGAACTCGCCGAACAGGGACTGAAAACCCGCTATCAACAATTAACGCCGGAGTTGACGCAGCGACTTGAACATGAATTAAAAATTATCGAAAAAATGGGCTACGCCGGATACTTTCTCATCGTGAAAGATTTTATCGACTATGCCCGCAGCAAACAAATTCCGGTGGGACCGGGACGCGGTTCTGCAGCGGGGAGTCTGGTTGCGTATTGTTTAAGAATTACCAACATCGACCCGATCAAATACGGGCTATTGTTCGAACGGTTTCTTAATCCGGATCGTATCAGCATGCCCGATATTGACATTGATTTTTGTTATGAACGCCGCGAAGAAATTATTAAATATGTAAAAGAAAAATATGGCGACAAAAATGTAACCCAGATTATTACGTTCGGCACCATGGCTGCCCGGGGAGTGATCCGAGACGTGGGCCGGGCGCTCGACATTAGCCTGTCTGAGGTGGACAAGATCGCCAAACTGGTTCCCACTGAGTTAAAAATGACGCTGACCAAAGCACTAAATAAGGTGCAGGAATTGAAAGATGTCTCCAGGAAAAATGACATTTACAAACAATTAATCGATCAGTCTTTGACACTGGAAGGGCTGCACCGCCACGCATCAACCCACGCGGCTGGTGTGGTGATCACACCGCAAGAGTTAACCCACTACACACCGCTTTTCAAATCCACCCAGGGTGATGTGACCACACAATATGACATGAAATGTCTGGAAACCATTGGCTTGCTCAAAATCGACTTTCTGGGACTTCGAACTCTGACTGTGATCGATCATACCTTAAAACATCTTAAGCTCAGAGGGATCACGCTCGACATCGAAAATATCCCGCTGGATGATCCCAAAACATTTGACCTTTTCGGCGAGGGTGAGACCGTGGGGATTTTTCAGTTCGAAAGTTCGGGCATGCGCGATTCCCTGCGGCGGCTAAAACCTCAAAACATCGGTGATCTGATCGCCATGAACGCCCTATATCGCCCCGGCCCAATGAAAATGATTCCCGACTTTATCGATCGCCGGCACGGCAGAACCAACATTGAATATTTACACCCGAAATTGGAGCCGATTTTGAGGGAGACTTACGGCGTTATGGTTTATCAGGAACAAGTTATGCGCGTTGCCAGTGATTTGGCTGGATTTAGCATGGGCAAAGCCGATGAGCTGCGCAGCGCCATGGGAAAAAAGATCATCCACCTGATGGATAAATTGAGTGTGGAGTTTAAGCAGGGTGCCGTTAAAAATAACATACCCGTGAAAACCGCGGATGATATTTATGAATTGATGAAAAAATTTGCTGAGTATGGTTTTAATAAATCACACGCCGCAGGCTATTCAGTTGTGGCTTACCAGACCGCATATTTAAAAGCGCACTATCCCGCTGAATTCATGGCGGCAAGTCTTACCAGTGAAATGAACGATACCAACAAGATCGTGATCTTGATAGAAGAGAGCAAGCGCCTTGGCATCGATGTGCTTGCACCCGATGTAAATGAAAGCCATATCGGTTTTACGGTTGTGGGGAACAATGTTCGTTTCGGATTAAACGCCATTAAAAACGTTGGTAAAAATGCCATTAAATCTATCATTAAAGCCAGAAAAAAACAGGGTAAATTTAAGACGATTTTTGATTTATGTGAACACGTTGATCTGCGATTGGTAAATAAAAAAGTGTTGGAAAGTTTGATCCAAGCCGGCGCACTGGATTCGTTAGAGGGACATCGCGCACAATTGATGGCAGCCGTTGATATCGCCACCCAATACAGCCAGCGCAAAGCAATTCAACTGGCAAACGGACAAAGCAGTATTTTTGAAGCGGCGCCTGAGCAAGTTCAGTTTTCTCTGCCTCCGATTCCGGAAACAACGCGTTGGACAGAAAAGGAGCAATTGACTCGCGAAAAAGATGTGCTTGGTTTTTACTTTTCCGGACATCCACTGTCCCGATATAAATTGGAACTGCAAATTTTTTCCAAACAGAGATTGAACGATCTCGAAGACCTGCCCGATGGTTCTGCTGTCAAACTCGGCGTGATGATCACTCAGGTAAAAAAACATTTCGACAAAAAAAATCGGGCGATGGCATTCGTAACCATCGAGGATTTATTCGGAGTCGCTGAAATGTTGGTTTTCTCGGATACGTATAAAAATCATAGCCACCAGATACATGAAGATGCACTG
>DSAU01000579.1 GCA_011046315.1 bacterium | reverse complement strand
AACTTCGACTGATGCCATCGCTTTATTTCGTAACAAATATAAAAAATAGAATGTTATATTTTAGAATGATAACATCTAACAAAAAATCAGACTATCAAGCGATGGCATCAGTATTCCACTTGTAATTGATATTTACAGATTTGAGAGATATTGCAGTTACGGTGGGGGATCGCGAAATGTTTAACATCAATATGTCTTCGGGAGAAGGTAAAACTGATTTAACAGAAGCTTAAATCATTATTGCCATCCAGATCAAACAAGGGGTTATTTCATATTGAGCCGCCTTTTGAATTGGGTCAGATGGTCTTTAAGGAGTGATAATAATACCATGCCAAGAACAGCGGTTTTTCCACTCCCATCACACCCGAATTTCCAACACCCCAAATTCAACTGCACCGCAGGATGAATGTCGGAAGATGTATGGTCGATAGCCGGTAATTTTTTCGTATTGCTCTGCCACTTTTTGCACGCCATGTTCGGCGTCGGCTTTGCCCAGAACCACCACGGTACCGCCGCTGCCGCCGCCGGTAATTTTCGCGCCAAACAATCCGCCTTCGCTTCCGGATTCGCGAACAAGCCGGACGAGCAGATCGGTTCCCTTCGAGCCCAAACCGCAGTTACTATAGCTCAAATGAGATTGGTACATCAATTCGCCCATCAACTTTAATTTAGATTCCGTAACCGGCGGCGTTAACAGTTCCTCGAAAATTTGTACGCGAAAATGCTCATAAATTGGATGCCGGGTCGGAAATCGGACAGCGTAGGTTTTCTCAGTATCGATTCGAGTCACCGTATCAGTTGTAGCGGAGTATCGTTTGATAAAATCGTTGCCGCTTATTTTTGTTGGCAGCTTGGCAGCGAATCGTTGCTCAAACAACGAAGGCGAGATGTTGGCGAGATAGCCATTCCAGAGGGGATCCCGAACCACTATCCCGTTTTGGATACGGTTCTCTTTCAATCCTGCCATTGCTGCGATCATCCGATATCCCATAAAAGCGCCGATTCGCACCGAGCTGTAGTCAGAACCCGAAACAGAATGGCGTTCTCCGGAATCCAGCCCCCAGAAATTGATATTTTGGGGAATGTCCACAAACCCTTTCAATTGCGCTGGTTGACAAAGCAATGCCATGAGTTTGTCGGCTTTGCCGGTTGTGGCGGTCATCTGATCCATAATGCCGCAGGCAGCACCTACCACGAGATTTTCCACTTTTTGACAAAGAGCGGCAATCTCCTGGGGCTCCAACGAAATTCGATAGAGCGCTGCCACCGCTTGCATGGCTGCAACCTCCAGCGCCGCTGATGAGCTAACTCCCTTTCCCTCGGGAACACTCGAATGGATTAACAATGAAGCGCCATGTGGAAAGGTAATTTTTTTTTCTTTCATGAGGACAATAAAAACGCCGGCGACATAAGCTGCCCAATTCGTTCGCTGATTTTTCTTAAAATATTGGCGCGCCGCTTGATAAGAAATGGGCTCACTGTCTGATAAAAAATCGTTTAGTTGCATTTCGAAAAAAGGCGAACGGGTTTTATCGGATTGAGCTTGATAACTGAATATTTTGATCTTTCGATCGGGCCTTTTTTGAATCGCAACCAGCGTCGCTTCATCAATGGGCAGTTGCAGTACCAGCGCACCGGAATAATCTGCAATGCCGCCCATGACATCGAGCCGTCCCGGCGCCCGGGTGATGAGAACCGGATTGTCTTCGGTAAAATAAAAACCGGGTTGCGGCGTCGAATTTTCGGCGAACCTTTTAATTAACCCAAAAAAAAATCTTAACTCGACCGTTTGGATTTTCTAATTATTGGTATTATTCATAGCGCAGCAAGCTGCAATTAAAAATTAAAAATGCAAAATTAAAAATGAAAAAATAAAAGCTATTTCAAAAAAACAAAAGTTAGTTCATAATAACATGACAAGACTGAAAAATTAAACATTGAAAAATACCGAGTCTCACTGAAAAAGAAATTTTAAAAAAAAATATCTCGATGGATTTCAGAGTTTTCACTGTTAATTTAAAAATGTTTTTGCAAAAAAATGCAAGATTAGCCTGCTAATAGAATAAAATAATTTTCCGTAACTATAGTTTGGCAAGTTACCTCGCAGTAATGACCTTAGTCATTTTTTTGCTGATAAAATGCGACTGAAGTCACTACTACGGGTCATATTCCATAATTTATAGCTCAAATCAATCCTCGTTCTCTTAGCGCCTGCTGCAACCACGGTTCGATCTGAGAGCGAATTGCAGCGTTGGCATAGCCGACCCAGCAGATATCGTCAGTAGTATTTAGACGAGCATTAACCGGATTGCCAATTTCATCGGTGATGATAATTCCCATTTCTCGGGCGATCAATTCGGTGCACAAATCGTATGGATGGCAGCAAATTCCCAACGCCAACCCACGCTGCTGCAAAACTTTTTCAACCAACGGCCGCAGGTCAGCATTGAATCGATCGTGTCCTGCCATCAATTCGTAAAGCTGGCCTCCGGTGCAAATGTATTGGTCTTCAAAGCAATGGGTCTTACCCTTTTCGACCGGTCCCAGTGCACGGCGAATGATTTGTTCGTCAATTTCTGCCAACACTTCTCGCGCTCCCGGAAAGAATCTCGAAATCATGGCAAAGCCATGACGTATGGTCAAAGCTCGAGATGGCGCCAGTTGAATGGGCCTTGTTTTGCCGGTGATCTTATCGAAACGCTCAGCCTTTGCCCCCTTACCCTTGATCGCCCAGAGAACATCGGATAGATGTTGTTTGACCAGCGGAATTTCTGTTTGAACTGCCAGTTGAATGTCCTTCAAACAAGTCGCTTCTCCGCGATTGGGCGCTACTCCGGTAAGTATCCAGCCGCTTCTCTTTTGATACATCAAACCACGGGTGCCGTCGATTGGATCCATAATTATCCGCCAGACCGCCTCGGTTTGATTAGCAGTCTCCGGTAAAATGATCTGTCCATCAGCGATGCCTTCGGCGATTAAAACGATCGGCGTTCGACAGGCAATCCGCTGGTTGAACTGTTCGATGATCAACTCTTCGCTAATCCGGTCGATGGCGTAAATGGTATCGCTTTCGCTTTCATGGTCGATTGATGCCATGTGATCAAGAGGGTTCTTTTCACATTCCCGGTTTACTTTGTCCCTGATTTGAAAATGAATGTTGAGTATCTCCCGAAGCAGCCAGTTGATATCGTTCATCTTTTCCTTCTGTGGTTTGATTATAAAGAATTAACTCCTTAAATTGACGCTTATACAGTGCATCCTCCCACGATCTAAATATTTAAATTCAAACCAATAATCCAACTGTTCATTCACATTATGAATAATTCAAGTTCAAACATCGACAGTCCTAAAATAATCAACCTATCAAACGATGGAATGATTATTCCAAAAGTAATTGAAATTTTTCAATTATCAACCAAAGCCTTCTTCGCAGCCTCAACCCTGCTTATAATGGACATTGGGTAAGGCGCGCAATTCCGCTGCCTTTTCTTCGGGTGAAGTATCGCTCAAAAAATTGCCACCGCCTATTTCAGGACCGGCCAGATATTTTAATAAATTTGGTTTACGTAGTGGTGGATGAAACTCAATGTGAAAATGAAAGCTGCTATAATCAGCACCATCAGTTGGCGCCTGATGCAGCGGCATGACATAGGGGAACGCCATGTTCCAGAGATTGTCAAATTTTATCAGCGTCGTTTTTAACACCTCCGCAAGGTCGTTCAGCTCTGCATCCGAAAGCTGAGCCAGGCTTGGATGGCTGGCTTTCGGAGCCACATAAACTTCGTAAGCGTAACGCGCAAAAAAGGGGATGAACGCAATGGCTGAATCGTTTTCACAGATAATACGACGGCCGTCGTTTTTTTCCTGGCTGATGATTTCTTGAAACAAACAATGCTGGTGCTGTGCGAAATATTGTTGCGACACCCGGGCTTCGGTTTCAATGTATTTGAAAATAAAATTGGTGGCGTAAATCTGGCAATGGGGGTGTGGATTGGAAACGCCGACCACTTCGCCCTTATTTTCAAAAACCAACACGTGTTT
>DSAU01000575.1 GCA_011046315.1 bacterium | reverse complement strand
CTTTATCCAGGAAAAGACTTAATATTGTCAACAATATACTGCACATCATTCTCTGTCAAACGAGGATGAAGGGGAATGCTCAACGCTTCTTCATTCAGTTGTTCCGAAATCGGCAATTTTGATTGTGATTTGTAAATCGGCAAAAGATGAAGGGGTTCATAGCGCAATGTCGTATAAATGCCTCGATCTAAAAGATATTTTGCAAGTTCATCTCGTCGATTGTTGATGACACGAATCGTATAGGTAAAATACGAGTGCTGCTCATTTTCGGCGGCATCCACTGGTGTACGAAGCCATCCCACTGAAGCGAGTTCGTGTTGATAAAATTGCCAAATTTTCGCCCGGTATTGCTGATTGTCATCAAGCCGCTTAAGCTGTGCCAATCCGACAGAGGCAACAATATCATTTGGTAGCATTTTGGGACAAATATCGCGTACGTGATATTGCCACCACCGCTTTTTGCTGGTATCTTTGGCCTCAAAACCAGACTTGGCAATTCCGCAATAACGCAATTCACGTGCTAATTCCAAATAATGTGAATTTCGAGAAGTAAGCCCCCCACTCTCCGGTGTGGCCAGATTTTTCACAGCATCGAAACTGTAAATTCCTATCGTTCCGAGATTTCCACAATACTGACCATCCAGTTTTGAATCCACTGCGTGGGCAGCATCTTCAATTACAGGAAAACCCAGATCCATGACTTCTTTCATCGCCACGGGCTTACCCGCATAATGTACAACCATAATGGCAGCGGTTTTTGATGAAATATGAGGGGCAATGGTTTGGGCCGTCACATTCTGAGTTTCCAGATCAACATCACAGAATATGGGAACAAGACCATTTAACCTGACCGCCTGAGCACATCCAATCCAGGTAAACGCAGGCATAATAATCTCATGACCGGGGGGAATACCCAGTGTTTTAATGGCCAAATAAAGCGCATTGGTACCGCAATCGACCATGACCAACCCCGACAAACCTAATCGGCTTGAAAACTCTGATTCAAATCGACCTACTTTCGGCCCAAGCCCCATCCATTGGTTCTGAATGCTGGACGAAATCTCCTCTATTTCTTCCTTACCCACCAAAGACCCAAAAACAGATATCATAATCCATTATCTCCAAATCCAGAAATACTTCTTATGTTTGCGACCACTTCTCGAACCGGCTTAAATTGACTGCATATGGCATCTTTAGATTGATATTAGTATTTTCACCGACTAAAGCAACTGTTTTTTATAATTCCAGCACCAATGCAAATTTTTTTATGAAAATCGTTTTTTTTGTTGACTTCAATATCGGACTATGCTATTTTGAATGTTGGAAATAGGCAAGGATCGGCTTGAGGTCGGTTTCACAAAAAAGTTAATATTCAATAAAGCCATTATAATACATTTTAGTTGTAATTTCGTGAACCCGCCTCCACTTCCTTCCTCCTTTCCAAAAACTGTGTTGTGCAGTAAAGCGCAGCACCAATCACAGCAGGAAATGTCTTCGGCCGAGAATGGTTCGTGCACAAGCTCGGTCAAGTTGAAACACAGGCTCTGCGTGGGAGCCGCCCGCAATAATAGGTAAAAATAGACCGAAGACAACCGTTTTGGCTGAGCGAATGCAGGAAAGGAGAAGTTGTATGCGAAAGAAAGGTTTTACACTCATTGAACTGTTGGTGGTGATCGCGATCATCGCCATGCTGCTGGCCATCCTGATGCCGGCGTTGAGCAAGGTCAAAAAGATCGCTCAGCGCGTGGTCTGCGGCACCAACCTCAAGGGCCTTGGCACCGCCCAAACCGTCTATGCCCACGATTACGATGGGCGGTGGACCGTACAGGGCGGCCGAACCCGCCCCAATCTGGGAAATACGTTTGCCCTGTGGGATGATCCACAAAACAACGTTAGATGGAATGATCCATCTCTGCAAGGATTTACGATTTCTGTTGGTACAAGTTTGTATTTGTTAGTTCGGGAAGCGGACGTCAGCCCCAAGTCGTTCATCTGCCCGGCCGGTGGTCAAACCGAGTTTGACGGCAGAAACGACCTGAATAAAGATCTTGTGCAACTCTGGGATTTTGGCGCTGATCCGTCTTCACACATCAGCTACTCCTACCATCAGCCCTATGTGGCAGGCGATACATCGCAGTCCGGAAGAACGTCAGGCCAGAGTCATCGGTACGCCGCAGATGGGCAAAGATCGGCATCCTTTGCTGTGATGGCAGATAGGAATCCATTCTTCGATCCCAGACTAACGTTGGCTGCACCGGGCAGTTTTGGCCAGACGGATTATATGGACAAAGCAAGCTTTTTGAATGGCAACCAGGATCCCGCAGGGACTCCCCCAAACTGGGACAACATTCAAAGATATCTGATTCATGTTGCTAATTCCCAGCCGCATGACCGGGAAGGCCAGAATGTGTTATATGCTGATGGACACACCTCTTATGAAACACGTTCCGACGTCGGGACACGTAATGACAATATCTTTACGCCTTGGAATATCACTCCAGGCCAAGCCCTCGGGATTCAGGAAAGATTGTGGAGAATCGGCGGCAGCGTGGCTACCGCCTCTGCAGCTTTCGGAAGAGGTACAGACGATTCGATATTGGTCAATGACGGCCGATGGTAATCGGTTGATCATAAGTTAACGCCAAAGGGGTCTTGAGACATCTCAAGATCCCTTATTTTTTATATGCGGGTTTGGTGCTTTCGTTCACAAAGCAAAGAAAGCATTTTTTGAGTTTTGTTTTTAATTACCTCTTCAGAAGCGATCTGATCAACGACCTTTCTGTTTTGATCGCGCTGTCCTTTATCCAATGGTTTATCCACTGCCTCTGCGCAGGAAGGAATATCCTTTGGAATTGAAAAGATGACAGCCTGGCGGCGTCTTAGGAAATGGTACACTGGACTATCATCTCTCAAAAAAACGCGAGTCCCTAAATACATCAATGAAAATATATTACCCATCGCCTGCTGACGGCGAGTATAAAAAAAAGCCGCCGAACAACTGCTCAGAATCTCTAGATACTTTTCATAGGGGAGAAACTCCGTAAGAGGTCTGAAACGGTCTTTTAATAACTTCCGTCCGAGCCACACAACATCCCGCCGATAACGTTCATCGCCATAACTTAACGGCACAATCACATTCCCCCTGTGCCCTTTGATTTTTTTCAACATCCGAAATAATTCGAAATGGTTATTGGAGTAATGTGAAGAATTGCCCGCCAGCCAATTATTCCCCGAAATATGAATATCATTAAACACCGTCAGCGGGCTTGGGCACGGATAATTCCATTCAAGCCGTTGAGCTTTACAGGAAATTGTTCGCTGCAACAGAAAAAAATCATCCTCAAAGACAGGAACAATATAATCCACTCGCTGAATGGCCCGTTCGAGATCAACGCATAATGGCGATAAATGCTTTTGTTTTTTTTTGAAATAAGTATACTGTGACTTTTCCGGGCCTAACAGAGCGACATACTTTTTCCAGTTCCTCTGAAGCCAGGGAATGATCTGATTTTTATAATACAATCCCTTTGTCAAAGGCATCATAATTTTTGTTCGTAATCTGGGTATCGTCCATAGCTCCCCCCCCCAAAAAAACCAAACAAGTGTTGCGCCCGTAGGTGCATTATTTGTAATATGAATATGATAAGGATTAAAAAAATTATGAATAAAAACAGCCGTATAGGTTTTCAACTCTTGCATCAACTCCTTATAACGACTACTTTTAAAATCAATCTCGACAATCTCCATATCGCTACAAACAGGAGTATGAGCATGGGAGTCCACTATACGTACAAATATATGATTGTCCGGGCCGCATATCCGGAAAAGCGAGACACTGCCGGCTGTAAATTTTTCATCTTCCACTAAATGCAGAAACATTTCGTTTCCCTTCCTATATATGACAGTAATCAAAGCATATCAGTGTAACGACAGGTGTACAGGATGGCCGCCAGGAATCCGACCGGGTGGTCCGGGCTGAATGCGATTTTGGGGACGTCACCGCCCGCCTCAAAACGATTGAGATAATCAACACAAAAACTCACATTAAAATAATCTCTCATCCCG
>DSAU01000436.1 GCA_011046315.1 bacterium | reverse complement strand
TTAGACGCTTGTACCAAATCGTTCCGATTGAAAAATAATTAATCCATTTCTGTTTTCTAATTTCAAATTTTGAGAATGACAATTTTTTTCGAAAATTGGTTAAGCCATCTATTGAATAAACCCCAATCCGTGGTATTGCAAAATTTAGTAGCAATTGATCCACATCGGGCCGAATAGATAATGCAAAACCAGCCCGATAGCCGATTTTCTGTGCCATTTGAAGCACGCGTGGATTAAAGCGATTAAACGGATAAGCAATATAATCGACCGGCTTTTGTATTAAATCAGCGATCAGCTTTTTTGAGTTTTCCAGTTCATTGATAAGCTGCTGCTCGCTTAATCTGGTTAAATCCGGATGGCTTGCCGTATGGGACCCGATTTCCCAACCGGCTGTTGTCAATTCCTTGAGCTGCTGCCGGGACAGATGTTTCGAATATCGCCGAAACAGATTTGCATCCCAGGAATTAATTTTCCCGATGAAATTCGAGATCACAAACACTGACGCATGATACTGATATTTTTTCAAAATCGGAAAAGCAGCATTAAATACCGACTCATCCGCGTCATCAAAAGTGATAATAACCGGGCGCTGTCTTGTATTTAAATTGCCGAATTTATTCAGATACTGATGGATTGAAATCGTCTGGAAATTATTTTCAAAAAGATATTTTATTTGTGCTTCAAACGCTTTTTTTGAAACAGCAGTAATTCCCCAATCAAAATCATCGGAAATTTTATGATACGCCAAAATTGGTACCTTCAAAACAACGCCCTGTCTCCCCTATCTGCTTAATGTGTTTTTAAGACTTGTTCCAGTGGTACATAATCCAAACCGAATGCTTCAGATACAGGCTCATAGGTTATTTTTCCGTCAATCACATTAACTCCCAATGCAATTTCTTCATTATTGCTAATTGCCTCGAGATAACCGCTGTTCGCGATCTCCACGGCGTAGGGCAATGTAACATTGGTTAATGCAATGGTTGAAGTTTTGGGAACTGCGCCCGGCATATTGGCGACGCCGTAGTGGACCACATCATCAACCACGTAAGTGGGCTCTGCATGGGTAGTGGGCCGAATTGTCTCCACACAACCGCCTTGATCAACAGCAACATCAACAATCACCGATCCCTTTTTCATCAGCTTCAACATATCTTTGGTAATCAGACTTGGCGCTTTGGCGCCATGGATCAGGACTGCGCCCACAACCAGGTCGGCGTCAATGATTTGCTGGCGGATGTTTTCCGGATTTGACATCATGGTGGTAACATTAGCTGGCAAAACGTGATTTAAAAATCTGAGCCGATCGATATTTACATCCAGGACGACCACATTTGCGCCAAGGCCCGCCGCCATTTGCGCGGAATTGGTGCCGACGATTCCTCCGCCGATGATCACTACTTTAGCCGGAGCAACGCCGGTGACGCCACCCAGCAGCACGCCATGACCGCCAAAAACCTTTTCGAGACAGCGTGCGCCTGCCTGTATCGCAAGCCGACCGGCGACTTCACTCATCGGATTGAGCAACGGTAAGCTGCCATCCGCTTTTTCGATGGTTTCATAGGCAATGGCGATACTTTTAGATTTTATGATGCCTTCGGTAAGCTCTCTGGAGGCTGCGAAATGAAAATATGTAAAAACGATTTGACCTTGCTTGATCATTTCAATCTCAACCGCCAACGGCTCCTTGACTTTCATAATCATTTCTGCTTTATCGAAAATTTCTTTGGCAGTATTCAAAATTTTCGCGCCAGCTTTGATATAGTGTTCATCATCAAAACCACTTCCGATTCCGGCGCCCTTTTCGACATAAACCTGATGACCATTTTGGATCAAAATTTCAGCTCCTGATGGCTGCAACGCAATTCGATTCTCATTTGCTTTAATTTCTTTTGGTACTCCAATGACCATATCAACCTCCTCAAGCTTAACATTCAGTAATGTTTGGTTTTGTTTTTAAATAGGTTTAGTTTTCCTTTTCTGGATTTAACAATACTTTTCGGCTCAAATCATATTTTCCCTGATCGTCAATTTTTAATAGTTTGACCGTGACTTCCTGGCCCACCTTTAATACATCTTCGACCCGGTTAATTCGCCGGTTTTCAATTTGGGAAATATGAAGCAAACCCTCTTTACCGGGAATAATTTCAACAAAGGCGCCAAAGTTGGTAATTTTTGTAACTTTGCCGGTGTAAATCTCGCCGACTACCGGTTTGCGAATGATGTTTTGAATAATCTCCTTTGCCTGATAACCCGCTCCTGGCTCCACCGATGCAATTGTTACCAGACCATCATTGCTGATGTCAATTGAAGCGCCGGTCTTTTCTGTGATTTCGCGGATCATCTTTCCACCAGGACCGATTATGGCGCCAATCAAATCTGTATCAACCTGCAGCGTTAATATCCGCGGTGCATAGGTTGATAACTCTTCTCGAGGTGTGTCAATGGTTTGGTTCATGATTTCCAGAATGTGAAACCTGCCCACCCGCGCCTGTTCTAAGGCTTCTTTTATGATCTCCAGCGAAATCCCCTTAATTTTAATGTCCATTTGAAAAGAGGTGATGCCGGTTGCGGTTCCAGCCACCTTGAAATCCATATCGCCCAGATGATCTTCATCACCCAGAATATCACTGAGAATCACGTATTGATCGTCTTGCTTGATCAAACCCATAGCGATCCCGGCGACCGGAGCTTTGATCGGAGCGCCGGCATCCATTAATGACAGCGAGCCCGCGCAGACCGTTGCCATCGACGAGGAGCCGTTCGACTCCAAAATATCTGACACAATACGTATGGTATAGGGAAAAAGATTTTCAGCGGGGATAATGTTCTTGAGGGCTCTTTCTGCCAGATTACCATGGCCAATTTCACGCCGGCTGAGTCCACGGAACGGTCTGACCTCGCCCACACTGAAAGCGGGAAAATTATAATGCAACATGAAAGTCTTCCAAAATTCCCCCTCCAGTTCATCTAACTTTTGTTCATCCATTTTGGTGCCCAGCGTGGTAACTGCCAACGCTTGTGTTTGACCACGAGTGAACAATGCCGAGCCGTGAGTTCGCGGCAGCAAACCAATTTCGCAGTCAATCGGACGGATTTCCTGTGGGGTGCGGCCATCCAGACGACGATTCTCCTTCAGTATCATCTGTCGCACCAATTCTTTTTCTTTCTCCGCGATTTGCCCGCGAATTATAGATTCACTCTCCGGATATTTCTCCGCCAAATCATCAATGGTGGTATCGATCAAATTAGCCAGCGCATTTCCGCGTTCGTTTTTATCTTGAATATTGATGATGTCAGCAAGTTGTTTATCCGCATGCTCATTAATTTCACGCAGTAATTTCTCATCCACCTCCTGTTGTTTAATCGCCATCTTCGGTTTTCCACATTCGGAGACCAATTCTTGTTGGACTTTAACGATTCTTTTGATTTGTTCATGACCAAACGCCAGCGCAGAAACCATGTCATCTTCCGAAATATCTCTGGATTCGCCCTCGACCATCAGGATAGAATCTTCATTGCCGGCGATTAAAAGCTCCATATCGCTTTCCATAATTTGGGAATAGCTGGGATTAACCACAAATTCGCCCAGAATTCTACCCACTCTGACACCCGCAATGGGACCATGAAACGGAACATCGGAAATGGATAAAGCCGCCGACGCACCCACAAATCCCAAAACATCCGCATCATTTTCTTTGTCAGCCGACAATACCAGCACTGTGATTTGAATTTCATTAAAGAAATTATCCGGAAAAAGCGGTCGGATGGGGCGGTCAATCAATCGGGCGTTCAATACTTCGGTTTCGCTGGGTCTGCCCTCCCGTTTAAAAAAACCGCCGGGAATTTTTCCTGCGGCATAGGCTTTCTCCCGGTATTCGACGGTCAACGGAAAAAAATCCCGGTTTAAGGATGGCTTTTTCGCCGCTGCGACAATCGCCAAAACAACCGTGTCGCCATAGCGCACGAGTACCGACCCGTTTGTCAGTTTCGCCATTTTGCCGGTTTCGATGGTTAAGGTGTTGTCTCCTATTGTTAATTCTTTTCGATAGATCATTTTTTTAACTC
>DSAU01000141.1 GCA_011046315.1 bacterium | reverse complement strand
CTCATCAACAAGCGCCATAGCAAAGGTATAGTTGGAAAAGGCTTAAGTCTACAAATTTAGATAATATTATCAGACGATATCGTTTCTGTTAATCATATATTTTTTAAAAGGCTGATCTGCAACAACGCAGGAATCCACAAAAATTGATGCGTAATATTATTATTTTTATCAAGTTGCTGTTGCCTAAATTATCGAAAAGTGCGCATGGACAGTATCAAAATATAGAATATCTCAAAATTGGTGAATGCTTTGAATGACAAAAAAAATATCGACCAGTTTGATTTTGACAAGCTCAAACGGATATTGGCCCGAAGAAAATGGATAATCATTTTTTGTGTGGTGGCGATGCTAACTTTGGTGACGATTTATAATGAAACTCAAACGCCAATGTACCGTGCGCAAACCACAATTATCTTTGAAGAACAACAGAGTCCAACTGCTTTGTTCAATCCCTTTCGCAATGCTCTGACCAGCAGCTTTATTACCAATCAAATTGAAGAATTGAAAAGCTGGTCGCTGGCAGAGGAAGTGGTTGCCGCTCTTCCGCCGGGTATATTAAACACTTTTCCATTGCCCAAAAACAGGGATAAAACTTTTAATCGAAATGATTATATCGCCTATCAAATACAGCAGGGGATATCAGCTTCTACTGTTCCCAATTCTGAAATCATAAAAATTAGCGCTCAGGCTTATTCATCCATCGCGGCTAAGGTGATCGCCAATACGATCGCCGATGTCTTCCAAAAACGGAATCTTGAAGTCAAAAAAGAAGAGACAAGCAATGTCAGGCAAATAATCGAAGATCAGTTAGAAACATTTAAAAACCAACTGGATAGCGCCGAATACGCGCTCAAGCAATTTAAAGAGCAGAGCAGGATTACGGTAATTGACAAAGAAGCTGAAGAAATCTATAAACGGATTACCGAGGCTGAAATTATTTACAATCAAACCATTGCTAATTTGGGCGCTGCCCGAAAAAGATTGGACTTTATTCAACAAAAGCTGAAACAAGAACGACAGGACCTGGTTCCGGCAATTACCCAAATTACCAGCCCCTGGGCAAGAAAACTAAAACAGCAACTGGTTGATTTGCAGGAGCAACTTACAAAGTTGCAGCTTCAAAAGTATCCGGAGACTCATCCCAAGATAGTAGAACTCAAGGATCAAATTGAGCAGACCAAAAACAACCTCAAATCAGAGAGTTTAAAAATTGCTTCTGGTGAAAATTTAGTCGATCCGATTTCTCAAATCCAAAAATACATGGAAGAGTCGATTTCATTGGAAATTGAGCTTCAAACATATAAAGCACAGGAGACTACTTTAAAAAACGTGATCGACAGTTATAAAAAAAACCTGAACACTCTTCCCTACAAAGAACTGCAACTGGCCCAGTTACTGCGCGATAAAGAGGTGAATGAAAAAATCTATACCATGCTGCTTCATAAAAAAGAAGAGGCAAGAATCGCTGAAGCAGAGAAACTGGGAAATATTCGCATCATCGACCCGGCAAGGTTTCCACAAAAGCCGTTTCGACCACAAAAAAAACTATTGCTGTTTTTAGGAACTGTTTTCGGTTTGGTGTTAGGGATCGGATTAGCATTTTTCCTGGAAGCCATTGACGATACCATCAAATCAGTTGAAGATGCGGAAATGGTAACCAATCTGAAGGTTCTGGGAGTTATTCCGATCATCAAAAAAAGCTCATTCGGCTCCGGAATGAAATCATTAAAAAAACAAAATACGCACAATGCATACGAAATCATTTCACGATTGACAACACTATATAAGCCAGAATCCTACGAAGCAGAGTCGTTTCGCACCCTGCGATTAAATTTACAACTGGTAAATCCGGACAGACAACATAAGACGATGTTGATTACCAGCGTCAATCCGAATGAAGGAAAATCTTTTATCGCGGTAAATTTGAGCATTGTTGCTGCGCAATTGGGTTTGAAGACGCTGATTGTTGATGCAGATATTCAGAAACCGGCGCTTGACAAAATTTTCAAAGTAGAAGCGGCTAAGGGTTTGTTGGATTTAGCAAACGCTGTTAAACAAGAAATGTACAAGTCGGTCACCGAATCGCTAATTCGTAAGAATGGTCATTCTTTGATGAACCAGGATTCGAAATCCGGCGATCCAAATAGTGTGTCGTCAATAGAACTCAACACCACGGATGATATCTTTCGCAACCATTTGGAGCATATTAAATCACAATTTAAACAATACATTCAACCGACAAAGATTAAAAATCTCGAAATAATTACCTGCGGAAAACGACATCTGTATTCCTCAGAATCGGTCGCGTCCAATATTTTAAAAAACATTTTTGTTGAATTGGAAAACCAATACGATATAATTTTTATTGATTCGCCACCGATTGAAGTAACAACCATAGCGCGTACCATATCAGCGATTTCCGATGGTACATTTTTAGTCATTAAATCCAATAAGAGCACAAAAAAAGAAATCTTGCGGGCGCAGAAAACATTGGAATATGTTGACAGCAACTTGCTCGGATTGGTCATCAATCACATGGATACAAAAGATGACTACACCAGATTTTTATCATACTATTCTCAAACAACAACAATCAACACTGATACTCACTCTAATAATTGACTGCTTTGCGAGATGAAAAAAAAATGTGACTTTTTCGGGGACAAATAATTTCATTATGCTAACGAAGTTAATACAAATATTTAAAACAGCCTCGCTTCAGCATATTGATCTGGATTATGCATTAGCATGCGCGGGAAAAAATTATTATACCAATGATTTTTTCAAGAAACGGTTAACGCTTGAAAGGCGACGTTCAGAACGATTCAATACAATTTCATCGATAATTATTTTCTCACTGATCAACCGGAATGGCAATTCTTTAAAAATCTGGAAACAAAAAACAACCAGCTTTCTCAAGATCGTTTGCGATAAATTGCGAGAGACCGATGCGGTCAGCGCATTCAATGACGATCAAATAATGGTGTTATTACCGGACACAAAAATCGACGGCGCACAATTGGTCGTTAAATATCTTTTCAAAGCCATGGTAGAAGCACAAGCTAAAGCGTCGCTTGATGAGCTGTTTTTTAGCCAAGATGATCTGATGATTGAAATTTTGCCCTTTCCGGGAGAATATAGCGAAGCTAAACTATCACCGATTGTACCAATGGGGATTGTCAGTTCTGAAACACTGAAAAAAAAAACAAGCAATACTTCATTTCAACAAATAGCGGTTCCTTTGGCACCACAATTCCATTCTAACCTTCCACGCTATTGTATCAGTTGCGCTGACGGTGCTGAAATGGTTGTCAAATTGGAATCAACTCTTGTTTTCGATCGACTCGAAATCTCAAAAATAATGCTCGTCATCCAAAAAGCTTTTAAAAGGATGACTGATGTTGTTGGAGCGATATTTCTGTTAACAGTTTTATTGCCTGTATTTGCAGTCGTATCTGCGCTGATTAAGCTTAGCTCACCAGGACCTGTGCTTTTTAAACAAAAAAGAGTCGGACTGCACGGAAAAGAGTTTAATTTGCTAAAATTTCGATCCATGTATACCAACAGCAATGACAATATTCACAAGGAGTATGTACAAAAATTAATCAACGGAAAAAATAACGAACTCAACAATGGTTCCCAGGACGCGCCTGTTTATAAAATGCAAAATGATCCCCGCATTACACCAATTGGTAAATTCATCCGCAAAACCAGCATTGACGAATTTCCCCAGCTATGGAATGTACTAAAGGGCGAGATGAGCCTGGTGGGCCCGCGACCGCCAATTCCGTACGAAGTGGAGGCTTATCAAAAGTGGCACTATCGAAGGATTATTGAGGTCAAACCCGGGATGACTGGGCTGTGGCAGGTTAAGGGACGCAGCAACACTACTTTTGATGAAATGGTCCGACTCGATATCCAATACATCCGTAATTGGTCGCTATATTTGGATGCAAAAATCCTTTTTGGCACCATCAATGTGGTCTTGAATCCTTCGGGAAATTGAAAAATCCACGCCATTCTGAAATGTATAATTTCAATAAACAATGTTTTTAATAATGTTATGTTT
>DSAU01000045.1 GCA_011046315.1 bacterium | reverse complement strand
AGGCTGATCTGGAATCGTTGAAAAAAATTGAACCAGAAAAGCAAGATGGACAAGGTGATCGGACTGAGTCTGAAAAGGATGCGCCGGATTCCCTCGAATTGGAAAAATTATGCACCCGGCTGAAAAATATTCTTGGCACTCAGGTAGAAGAGGTCAGAATTTCCCAGCGGCTTACCGAGAGTCCGGCGGTGCTGGTGACGGCTGAAGGAGGAATCTCTGCGCAGATGTCACGAATTATGCAGGTGGTCAATAAAGATGCGCCGCCTTCAAAGAAAATTATGGAAATCAATGCCAAACACCCGTTGATTCGAAATATGCTTAAGACCTTTCAACGGAATCCCAAAGATTCATACCTGGAAAAGACAACCGATATCTTGTTTCAGGTGCTCATGCTTCAGGATGGATTTTTATTAGACCCGCACAAGATGGTCGATCAGGTGCAGTCATTGCTCAGTGATGCGTCGAATTGGTATTTGAAAGAAACAACAATTTGAAATCAATATTTTTAGCAATTATTTTAAAAATTATCAGCTAAAACTACTTCAGAATTATTTAATAGTAGTGAACGGCAATCACCGTTCACTACTATTTTTTCAGAAACGTTGAAAACAAAAATTTACATTTGCCTGATTGGACAGCGAAAACTATCCATCACCCTAAAACGAAATTCAACCTCATTTGCAAGCCGGGATCGAAGAATAAAGATGATACAACTGATTACATTTCTCGGAAATCCAGGACAGCAGTATGCACAAACGCGGCATAATATCGCCTGGATGGTTGCCGAACAATTTTCAGAGAATAATAATCTGCAATGGAAGTCAAAATTTAAGGCAGAATACGCAGAACAACTATTTGGCGATGAAAAGATCGTTTTATTAAAGCCTCAAACATTTATGAACAACAGCGGCGAAAGTGTGGTTGCATGTGCACAGTTTTTCAAATTAGCGACGAATACTATTTTGGTGGTGCATGATGATATTGAATTGGATTTTGGTGTGGTGGGATTGAAAAAAGGCGGCGGGCTTGCCGGTCATAATGGTCTGCGGTCCATTGTAAACCATTTGGGGACGCGCGAATTCTATCGTTTCCGCATCGGCGTTTCTCGTCCAACTCATGGAAATGTTTCCAGTTATGTTCTCAGCAAATTTAATGCAGATGAAATGGTTGTTTTACCAAATTACGTGACAAAAGCCACCGATTGGTTGGCGAATAATATGCTCGAGCTTCCAGAGAGAGTTGTTCAAAAAATTGTTTAACTGTAATTTGGCAAATTTTTTATATCACAATATATAGCAATTCATTTTATAATTACAACTAAATTTAGGCTGGTAGTAGCGAGTTCAGTCGCATTTTGGCAGTAAAAAAATGACTAAAGTCATTACAGCGAGGTAGCTTGCCAACTATAGTTATTTAGCGATTATGACAACCGTCTGACTGTCAGGTGAAAACAGCGGATTTTTAACTTTTATCAGCAAACCCCGGACTTTTAGTGAACATGTTTTCAAATTAGATTGTGTTGATTCAATGTACGAATATCAAAAAACCAATCGCTATTTTGCCCAGGTTGCTGCGGGAATGGAAGAGCTCGGCGCTGTAGAACTAAAGGCTCTGGGCGCACAGCAGGTAGCGCCCGATTTTCGTGGCATATACTTTGAAGCTTCCAGAGATGTTGTTTATCGAATCAATTATTGTTCGCGGTTGATTTCTCGGGTTCTGGCTCCGTTGGTTAAATTCCATTGCCATTCGCCAAAATATCTTTACAAAAAATGTCGCGAAATTCGCTGGGATCAGTTTTTTTCTATTGATAAAACGTTTGCAGTGTTCGCTAATGTGTCACGGAGTCAGATTTCACATTCACAATACGCAGCGCTAAATGTCAAGGACGCCATTGTAGATCATTTTCGGGAAATGACGGGCGAACGTCCCAACGTAGAGCGGATTGAACCGGATGTGGCGATCAATTTGCATATCGATAGCAATTTTGCCACGGTTAGTTGGGATGTTTCCGGAGGCGCGTTGCATCGGCGCGGCTATCGCCGGCAATCAGTGGACGCACCCATGCAGGAGACATTGGCGGCGGCTATTATTAAATTATCCGGTTGGAACGGAGAACTGCCGCTCTATGATCCATTCTGCGGTTCAGGCACTCTGTTGATCGAAGCGCTGATGCGCCATTGTAAAATCCCTGCCGGCTTTTTACGGGAGAAATTCGGTTTTGAATCGTTACCGGATTTTGAGATTGATCTTTGGAGACAGGTCAAGCTCGAAGCAGACAAGCAGATTGAAGAATTCGATGTCGGCTTAATTGCTGGCAGTGATATTTCTGCAGCCGCAACTAAAATTGCTGTAAACAATCTGGCGATGCTGCCGGGCGGGGATCGGGTTCAAATTAATACCAAACCTTTTAATCAAATTGAAAAATTGGAACACAGGATTATCGTTGGCAATCCACCCTATGGAATCCGGCAGGGGAAAAAAGAAGAAATTTCTTCACTGTATAGACAATTGGGCGATTTTCTCAAGCAGCGCTGTCAGAGATCAACTGCCTATTTCTATTTTGGCGACCGTAGTTTGATCCCTTGTGTCGGATTGAAACCTGCCTGGCGCAAGCCGTTATCCAATGGCGGGCTTGACGGCAGGCTGGTGCGGTTTGATATCTATTGATGCATAGTTTCATTTAGCCTGAATCAATAGCGAATTTATGGCGTGATGATTTCAAATGATAACTCCAACTCATTTTCATCTCTGATGATATGAATAGAAATAGTATCCTCCCAATCTTTAAATGACAAATATTTTATTAAATGCGCCCTGTCGCTGAAATCTTTCCCATCTACAGCAATGATCATATCTCCCGTTTTAATTCCCCAGTCCGCAGCCAGACTTTGCGGAATAACACGGCTGACCTCAAATCCTTCGGTTGATTTTTCGCGGACACTAAATCCGAACGAAGGATAAAGCTCTTTTTCTTGTTCAGCAACGCCCCACAGAAAATCGGCAAGGCTTCTGATCACAATGGTATACGGGGCGCTTTGTTGCTTATCTGATATTCCCATAACAGGGGGTATCTTTTTCTGAGTCTCTGTCTTTTGTTGATCTATCTGTTTTTTAACCTGCATCATGACAGATTCCTGTAAGGTATCCGGTACGTCAATGCAGATGACTGATGTTTGCGATAGTTTGCTACGCAGGCTGATAATTCTGGCGATTCCCAATCCATAAACAACATGACCGCTACCAGCCAGCACGATGACGTTGCTTAATGGATTCTCATTAGCAACTTTGATGGCGCCGTTTCCCATTGCAGCATCCCATAGACATTGTGCTTGATAGATATTTCGGAATTGATCGGGTGCAACCGCCTCCATCCCTTCCATTGTGGTATTAAAATAAAAACGGTGTTCGGCGCTGGTGGTATCTATCATTGGCAGCGATGTCAACTCGGATTCGGATAACGCTTTCATGCCGCCCCTGCCAACTTTTCGGGCGTATTGTGATTCGATGTTGATTCCGTACATTTTGATCCCGTTATCGCGGGCGAATTGAAAGATCGGTTGGTAATAGCGATAATTATGTCCCCAGATATTAAAATAGTCGGATTGCATTTGAAATGTCTCTTCCGGAATTTTGCCGTTAATAAAATCGTCCAAAACCTGATTTTGTGCCGGAGTAAACATTTCCAATGCGAGGCAGACCTTCTGTCCAGCATCAATAAGTCCGTTGATGATTTTTAATTGAACCTGGTGATGTCGATAGTGGGTATGGCTTTCCCCGATCAAGATAACGCGATTTTTTCGGAGCCGTTCAATCAATTGTTCAAAGGATAGCTCCTGATTCGAGCGCGTTTCTAAAATCTGATCGGACCTTACCGCGCAGAAGCTCATTTTCGTTTGCGGATCGCCCAATGGCAGGCGATAAGTATTAAAAGCATCCTGAGCAAAAATATTTCCAACTAAGAACGTAAAAAAGCATACAAAATTCATAATTCTCATTTTAGACTCCGATAATATTGGTCCGATAAGCAACAGGTTGTTTTCTATAAGTTTTTTTTGGGGATAGAAATTAGATTTT
>DSAU01000144.1 GCA_011046315.1 bacterium | reverse complement strand
TATGAGTACTACCTTTGACGATTGCCAGATTACCTCTTTTCAGCCAAAAATGGAAAAGGACGCCGACACAAAAGAACAATTCATTAAAATGGTGTTTAAAGGTCAAGCAAAATTGAACAACACCCTGCAAATTTCCGAGCTTTACACCAGCTTTCGCAAGCAACTGGTCAATGTGAAGTTTACCACTTACGATAACTACGAAGGCGACCTGACCTTCAAAAGTGTGGGCATCGATGATTTTACTGTGAAAAATAAAATGGAACGCGTGGGCCAGGGCAAAGACGCGGAACGGATACCGGTGGAATACGTTTTCTTCACCATGTCCGTCAAAATGGACGTGGAGGGGAATTTTTTGAAAGATATGTACTCGATTTTTCATCGTACGGTGCGGATGGATATTGATTTTGTGGAGTGATTGAGAGCAGAGAATTTGGAGACATCAGTCAATCTTTTGATAAATAATCATAAACGAGATTAGCGAAAGGCTGTGATAATTATTTTCAATTGGAAATCAGGGGGATTATCACAATTTTGCTAAAAGTCACCTGTAGTTTTCCTTCACCCACTCATCCGTAAAATGAATCGCCTGCTGCAAAACCGTCTCCGTCGCAATAGCGGCTTTATCCGGCGGATAGCCGTATTGCCGCAACAACCGTTTAACCAATACCCGCATCCGGGCTCGCACACTCTCTTTGATGTTCCAATCAATCGAGGCATTGTTTCTCACCCGGTCAACCAGCACAATGGCTAACTCTCTCAATTTTTCATCACCTAACACTTCCCTCGCGCTCTCGTTTTCAGCTAACGCATCATAAAATGCCAATTCTTCGTCTGAAAGTCCGGTATCCTCTCCGCGTTTGTCAGCATCTCTCATCTCTTTGGCAATTTTAATCAGCCATTCGATCACTTCAGCAGAGGTCAACAAATTATTTTTATACCGCCGAATCGCGTTTTCCAACATCTCCATCAGTTTTTTGCTCTGCACCATGTTCTTCCGAACACGGGAACGAATCTCATCATTCAACAATTTTTTTAACAGCTCAAACGCCAGATTTTTCCGTTTCATGCCTTTGATATCTTCCAGAAACTCATCGGACAGGATGGAAATATCCGGTTTCCTAATCCCTGCCGCGGCAAAGATGTCAATAATCTGACCGGATGTAATCGCTTGATCAACTACCTGGCGGATAGCAGTTTCAATCTCCTCACAGGTTCTGCCGTTTCCGCCGCCTTCAAACTTCACCAGCCGTGCCTTGACCGCCTGAAAAAATGCCACCTTTTCCTTCACACCAATCGCCGTAGGATGCGGAATCGAAAGTGCAAACGCTTTTGATAACACATTCACTTCGTTAATATAGCGCCGTTTACCATGGTCCAGGCTCAAAATATGCTCCTCTGCCTGCAAAATAATGGACAGCTTTTCCGACGTATCCGCGTTAAAATAGCGCCTGTAATCAAAACTATGAAAAAACTGCTCCACCACTTCCATCTTTTCCAGCATCAATTCCACAGCCTGTTCCTGCATGTTCGCCGGATCGCCTCTGCCGCCACTGCTGGCGTATATTGCCATTGCTTTTTTGAGATCACTGGCAATTCCAATATAATCCACGATCAAACCGCCCGGCTTATCCAGATAAACACGATTCACCCGCGCAATTGCCTGCATCAGCGAATGCCCCTTCATCGGTTTATCAAAATACATGGTATGCAAACAGGGCACATCAAAACCGGTCAGCCACATATCGCACACAATCACAAACTTTAATGGATCCTGCGGGTCTTTGAACCGGCTGGCAATCATTCGCCGCTGATCCTTTGTCATGTGATGTCTGGCTAATTCTGAACCCTCCGAAGATGACGCCGTAATCACAACTTTGATAGCGCCCTTTTTCAAATCATCATCGTGCCACTGGGGACGAAGTTTGACCATCTCATTGTACATGGCAACCGCAATCCTCCGGCTCATGGTAACAAACATCCCTTTGCCAACGAATACTTCCTGCCGTTGCTCAAAATGGGCGATGGCATCCCGGGCAACATTCTTCAGCCGTGATTCAGTACCCACAATCGCTTCCAGTTTTGTCCATTTTGCTTTTGCCTGCTGGGTCAGAGTCAGGTCTTCCTTTTCCAGTTCTTCGTCCAATTCATCGATCAGCTTTTTGCCCTCTTCGTCCAGTTCGACTTTCGCCAATCGGCTCTCGTAATATATTTTCACTGTGGCGTTGTCTTCTACCGCCTGGGCAACATCGTAAATATCAATGTAATTCCCAAACACTGCCGGCGTGTTGCGGTCAGTCAGCTCAATCGGTGTCCCGGAAAATCCGATAAAGGTGGCATTGGGTAACGCATCCCGGACATACTTGGCAAAGCCGTACACCGTCTGCTTTCCCACCACATTTCCCTTTTCATCTTTTACATCAATTTCTCTGGCTTTGAATCCGTATTGGCTGCGATGGGCTTCATCCGCGATCACCACGATATTTTTCCGGTCTGACAGCAACGGATAAATGGCTTCCCCATCATCCGGTGAAAACTTCTGAATGGTGGTAAACACAATCCCGCCGGACGCCACTTTCAGTTTTTCTCTCAAGTCATCCCGATTTTCCACCTGCACCGGTTCCTGCCGGAGCAGTTGTCGGCAATTGGCAAATGTATCAAAAAGCTGATCATCGAGATCGTTCCGGTCAGTAATAACAACAATGGTTGGGTTGTCGAGCGACAGCACCAGCTTCCCGGCATAGAACACCATGGACAGTGATTTTCCGCTGCCCTGAGTATGCCAGATAACGCCGCCCTTGCGATGTCCTTCTGTGAGTGCGGCTTTTTGGGTGGATGCCACAGCTTTGTTGACAGCATGGTACTGATGATAAGCCGCGATCTTTTTCACTGTCTCGACGACTGTTTGTCCGATTTTGGGATCCTCCCCGATAGATCGGAATTTCGCAAGCTCAACTTTTTTGGATTTTTCAAAAACGATAAAATGACGAATCATATCCAGCAGCACCCGTTTGTTCAACAGCCCCTCGATCAAAACTTCTAACTGGCTGACCAGCGGTGATGATTCCAACTCCCCGCCCACTGTTTTCCAGGCACTAAACCGTGAATATCCGGCGGAAAGCGAACCGGCTCTGGCTTCCAGTCCGTCCGAAATAACCAGTAACGCATTGTACGTGAATAAAGAAGGGATCATTTCTTTGTAGGTTTCAAGTTGTTTGAACGCGCTGTGAATGGTGGCGTTTTCATCGGCAGGATTTTTCAGCTCAATCACCACCAGCGGCAGACCATTGACAAAAAGAACCACATCCGGTCGTTTATTGACATTCTCCTCGATAACGGTAAACTGGTTGACAATTAGAAATTCATTGTTTTCCGGCTCCTCAAAATCAATCAGCCAGACTTTATCGCCCCGAGTAATCCCGTCTGATTGGAATTCGACCTCTACCCCGTCGGTCAGATAGCGGTGAAATTTTTCATTATTGGTAATCAGATCCGGAGATGCAATATGCAGTACTTCCCGAATCGCCTGTTCCCGAGCATCAGCCAGTATTTGGGGGTTCAGAAAATGAACAGCCTGTTTGAACCGGTCAACCAGCACCACATCATTCCATCTGTCACGTTCCGGGCTGTCACCATCCGGTGCAATGGTTGGGCCGAAAATATAATCGTAATCCTGGGCTTTTAGCTTGCCAATTGTCAGTTTTTCAATTTCGGATTCGTACATTTTTTTAAAATTCCATTTTGAAGTATATATAGCAATGTAAAAGTGTTTTCAGGATTTCACCTTCAAGTCTCCGAAAAATATTCTGTTTTCCGAACTTTCCGAACTAGATTATTTAATTATCTATAAAAATTACAATAAATTAGAAAATCGAACTTTTTGTGGGGTTCGGAAAATACAAGTCATCAAATTACATAAAGAGCTTAACAAAAAAAATAAGTATCCTCTCAATAATTAATGGCAAGTTAGAATGTCATTGCGATCCGACAGTTGGCGGATGAGCAACCTCATTAATATTTTCATATAGTTAAGAGATTGCTTCGCTCCACTCCGTTCCGCTCGCAATGACATTACCATCTATTATTG
>DSAU01000143.1 GCA_011046315.1 bacterium | reverse complement strand
GTTTTAAGACAATGGGCAGGATCATACACCATGACTCCCGATGGCAACCCCATCGTTGATGAGACCAGCGTGCCCGGTTTTTATGTGTCGGTGGCTATGTGCGGTCATGGATTTATGTTAGGTCCTGCATTGGGAAAAAACATGGCCCAGTTTATGACAACCGGAAAGTGGGCCTATGATATGAGTGAATTCTCATTTAATCGAAATTTTTCCTCCAAAACCGAAGCGCTAAAATAAATTTCTGCCCGCATTGTTTTCTCAGCTGAGGCGCCTTAATTTTTTTAAATGATAATCTGCCAAAAGAAACCATCACCAATAAACGTATCTGAATTTGCTGAACTAACCGCTTTAAAGCTGCGGTGTCTTTACCAAATCCTGAAATTTCGGTACAGCAAGCTAAAAAATATTTGACGCATTCTTAAGCGTCCCGTGGATTGAATATTCTTCGTTTTCAAATATATTTATAATGAATTTAAAAGAAAGCATTGATAATTTTTGACTTGATTTTGAAAGATTAAAAGCGTATATTTAAAATAAATTTCGGTATGATGGAGGAATGAATGGGAAAGGTAATCGCGATCGCCAACCAAAAAGGGGGGGTTGGCAAGACCACAACGGCAGTGAATCTTTCGGCTTGTTTAGCTGTTGCTGAATATCCCGTACTTCTCATTGATTTCGATCCCCAGGCAAACACCACCAGTGGTTTGGGATTCGATTCCAAAAAATTGAAAAACAGCATCTACAACGTACTGATAAAAGGCGCCGACGTCAACGAAGCGATAATTCGTACTGAATTAGAATATTTGGATTTATTGCCCTCGAACCAGGACCTGGTCGGAGCAGAAATCGAGCTGGTTTCAAGTCTGTCGCGCGAAAAAATACTCGCGGGCATCATTCCGGCGGTAAAGGATAAATACAAATATATATTCATTGATTGCCCACCGTCACTCGGTTTGTTAACGCTCAATGCGATGACCGCCTCGGACTCTGTTTTAATTCCCATTCAATGTGAATATTATGCGCTTGAGGGATTGAGCCAGTTGCTTAATACCATCAGGTTGGTTCAAAAACATTTGAATAAAAAGTTAGAAATCGAAGGTGTGGTTTTGACCATGTACGATAGCCGGCTCAATTTGTCCAATCAAGTAGCAGAGGATGTGCGACGCTTCTTTGACAAAAAAGTCTTTCAAACGGTAATTAATCGCAATGTCAGAATAAGTGAAGCTCCCAGTTTTGGCAAACCGATTATTCTTTATGACGCGGTATCGACCGGATCTGAAAATTATATGAGTTTAGCAGAGGAATTTATTAAGAATGGCCAATAAGCGATTGGGAAAAGGCCTGCGAGCGTTGATTCCGGATGTGCCGAGTGAAGAATCGGAAGATCGAAAAAATTCGATTCAAGATATTGAAGTCAGACGCATTCTCCCCAATCCGTTTCAGCCCAGAGAAAATTTTGATTCGGCGGCGCTGGAAAACTTGCAGAATTCGATCGCTGAAAAGGGGATTATTCAACCGATTACGGTGCGCAAAATTGATGATGGCTACCAACTGATTGCCGGTGAACGTCGACTACGAGCCGTAACCGCGCTGGAAATCGAAAAAATTCCGGCTTATGTATTGAATGTTCAAACTGATGAAGAAATGCTAGAATTTTCTCTCATCGAGAACATTCAACGCGAGGATTTAAATCCAGTCGATATTGCCAAAGCATATCAAAAATTGCTGACAGATTGTAACTTGACACAGGATGAAGTCGCCCGACGCGTCGGCAAGGAACGGTCGACGGTGGCTAATTTTCTCCGGTTATTAAAACTGCCAGCGACCATTCAAGACAGCATGAGAGCTGGACATATATCCATGGGTCATGGACGGGCGCTGGTCGCTATTGAGGACGCATCACGACAAGTTGAGATTTGGAAAAAAGCCATCAAGAACAATCTTTCAGTGCGAGAAGTTGAAAGGCTTTCACAAAAGAGCAGCAGTTCGGTAAAAAAAGAAAAAACAACAGCAGAAAAACCATACTTCATCGTTGAAGCAGAGAACCGGTTGCGATCTGCTCTGGGAACTCAGGTCAAAATTAAGCATGGTTCAAAAGGCGGTTCAATAGAAATCCAATATTATTCCGACGACGAGCTGGATCGCCTGTTGGAATTTTTTGAATAAATTGTAATTGTATCCATTTAGTGTTGATGAAAAATGGTCAAAGGCAAAAAGAGAAAACAATATTTATCCATTTTATTAATTCCTGATGATTATTCAGACCCGTTTAGTTTCAAAGTAAAGATCCGCAGCGTAAAAATTTTAGCTGGTGTCGCTTTAATCTTGCTGGTGCATATTTTTGCAGGAAGCGTGTATTACATCAAATATTCAGTGGCAAATCGCCAGCGCCATCAACTGGAAAGAGATAATATTAATTTACGAGAGGACAACCGCCGGGTGACTGAATTGTACGACCAGGTGGAAGAAATGCTTCAGTACTATTCTCAATTCAGAGAGGCGTTGGGGCTGGACAAAGGCTTCAAGGTCAGCGAACGAAAAAAAGCAAACTATTATGACGAGTTGCGACGCAATGTCAACATGGTATCCTATCCCGCTGGAGAAGGCAGCTATCGGCAGCATAGCGGGACATTTCAGGAAAGCCGATTGGATTTTTTCCTGACCCGTGAGGAAAGTAATTATCATAACTTTGCCAAAAACATTCCAACATATTTACCGGTCGAAGGTTTTTTAACCACCGATTTTCGAAACGATGATTGGTTTTTACCCGACCACTATGGTATCGATATTGCGACCAGCCGGGGGACGAATGTACATGCAGCAGCAGAAGGGGTGGTTATTTTCTCCACCTGGACCGAGGACCTGGGTAACTTGATCATTATTTACCATTTCAATGGCTTTTTTACTGTATACGGACACAATCAGGTTTTATTAAAAAAGGAAAACAGTTTCGTCCGGAAGGGAGAAACAATCGCCCTGTTGGGGAGCTCCGGCCGCAGCACCGCGCCGCATTTGCATTTTGAAGTTTGGAAGGAAGGTGTTCCGGTCGATCCAAAAGAATATCTACTAACATTTCAAAACAGAAATGACGAGGATTAATTTTTTGAGGGAGTTAGAATGTTGGGAAAAAAAGACGACGCCACGATTACAAAGACCGGCGATTTAAACACGATCATCGGTAAAGGGTCAAAACTGGACGGCGCTTTAGTTGTTGAAAATAGCGTTCGCATTGATGGTAAAATTAAAGGCAATATTACTACCAACGATTTTCTGGTCATTGGAAAGCAGGGGGAAGTCGAAGGCGAAATTGTCGCTAAAAATGCGGTGGTCGGCGGAAAAGTGGTCGGAAAGATCACTACCAGCGGAAAAGTTGTGTTGGAGGCGCGCGCGATTTTTCATGGCGAAATGAAAGCGGCGCGGCTGGTGATCGATGACGGTGCTATTTTTGATGGGCAGTGCCAGATGAAAGAGCTCGAAAACTCTAACATAGAAACCAAACCCACCAAAAAAACTCCGGGGAGCGATGTTTCTTAAATAAACCATTAATCTTTTTGATAGTCAGCTCTAAAACACATCGCTTAAAAAAACAGTTTAGACCCTTTCAATAATACGTCAAGAATAATTTGAAAGGGTTTTTTCCTTCTGTTTGGCGTGCCATTTTTTCTTTGCAGCATCGGTTTAATGAATAAAGGTTAAACACAAGCTTTTTTGCCCTGCATTTTTGTATGACCTCACTCGCAAGTGGTTTTCACATTCGAAGGATTTTGAGCAAATTGGAGTGTGGCGCCTTTATCCACCTGTAACTGATGTTTTGCCTCCATTTCATTTCTGAATTTGAGCTCTGCAAAATGTGATAATTATTAATCAACCTTTGTTACTGCTGCGAATGCAGGAGTAACCGATCACGGGGTTATTAAGAAGCCGTTAAAACGGCTTTGGATATGTTTCGTTAATGCTGTAACCACCATGATGAATCATGGTGTTAGTTCAAAGATGCATTGAAACAACACCACAATTTATTGTGGTGAAATAATCATCTCAAAACAGTTCTTTTAACCGCTTCAGCGGTTTATATTCACTCACC
>DSAU01000493.1 GCA_011046315.1 bacterium | reverse complement strand
TATACTCCGGCTTACCCGATTTAGCCAACTGTTGGCCAATGCGTATCATATTGGTCCTGGCGTCATCAACCCATTTACTGCTGCGATATTTTGTGATAAATGATTCGTAGCACTTAAATACCGACTCCAGGTCTTCACCCTTTTTTTCTCTGGCAAAGCATTGCCAGAAGTGGGAATCATCAACCCATTTGCTTTGGGGATAATCCTGAATCAGTTTTTTAAATGCTTTCAGGGCATTATCCCATTGTTCATCGAGAATATATTTATAGGCAATTTTGTAGGCTTTGTCTACATCGTCCTGTTCCCCGGTTTCTTCTCCAGAGGCGATGAAAAATGATAACAGCATAGTAAAAAGAAAAAAATATATACGAAATAATGATTTGTTGGTTAACATTGTTTCACTCCTTTATATTTGAGACCGATTGATTTTATTTGTTTCAACGTCAGAGCCTGGCGGCAACTGCCCCCTTCTTGCCATTTTATCCAGATTTATTTTCAACAGAATACCGGTCTGGTCAACTCCAGTTTTTACAATGTCGATGGTTATCAAATCATTTTCCATTTCCAGGTTGGCAATTTGAAGCAGTATCAATTCCAGGTCAGCGATTAGTTTGCGCAACTGCTGCTGGCCTGGAGCACTAAGTTCATTCTTGAGATAATTTGCCTCCTGTACCAGATCTCGAGAAATCTTTTTTTGATATGGTAGATCGAGTACATAGGTGTCTTGTAAATTTGTATCGAAATTCACCAGCCCCAGCAGCAGGATTTTCGACCGATCCAGGTAGCGGTTGACACGCATTTCCAAAGATGGTTGGGAATGAAGCTCAGCCTCGAGTCCAGTTTCTCGAAAATGAAATTGCTGTGTTTTCGAAGCGCCGAAATAAAATTTTCCGATCAGCACACCGACCGCGACCAGGGCCAATCCGAGGGCAAAGCGATAGGCAAGCTGATGCTGAAAGCGCAATCGCTCAATAAACCGTTGCCACCACAGTTTCGCAGAAAAAGCTGATTTTTCAGATGCCACCAGTTTGTTCTCGAGATTTGCCCAGTAATTTTGCCAGAACAGCCCATCCGGAGTTGTCCGCTCCCGTTGACTCATGGTTTGCATGGCAACCGCCGTACCTTCATATTCCGATGCACATTTGGAGCAGGATTCCAGGTGGCTGAAAAACCACCCTTTCTGCTCGGCGCTCAATTCATTGTAAAAGGCTTCGCTGAACATTGAACGGCATTTTCGGCATTTACTCATTGGAAACCTCCAATCCAAATTCCTGTCGATAGAAAGCCAATTCTTTCTGGAGCCGCCTCACTGCCCGGAAGTGCATGCTTTTTACAGCGCCCAGTGTAATTTTCAATGTCCCGGCAATCTGTTTGAACGGTAAATCGTGATAGTGGCGCAACACAAAAATCGATCGTTCGCGCGGCGTGAGTTGTAGCAAAGCTGCCTCAATGTGCTGCTGAATCAGTCCGGCTTCGGCGCTCTTCTCGGGATTTTGACCAAAAGACCCTTCATCCGGGCTCTGTCGCTCGCTGGCTTCTTGTTCGAAATTTTCCTGTAACTTCATGGCAGTATACGACTTTTTGCGGCTTTGACTGATACAGGTATTCACTGCGATGCGATAAAGCCACGAGCTAAATTTTGCATCGCCACGGAAATCTTTTAGCGACCGATACGCTTTAATGAAAACCTCCTGCGATAAATCCTCAGCATCGTGATGATTTCCGGTTAAATCGAGAGAAAGGTAATAGATTCTTTTTTTATAGCGTTCCACCAGTTCCCGAAAAGCAGCTTTTTCACCCTGGCGCGCACGTTCTACAAGCATAACATCTTGATTCACTCGAAAGGGCTCCCTTTTTCTGTCGCTTAAGACGAGGATTTGTATAAAAAGGTTCGCAGGGAAATTATTTTCTTCTTATTGTGAATAAAGTTTGGAGGTTATGTTTTTCTTAAAAGTTGCATCTTCGAAAAAATCTGGGCTAATTTCGATAATAGCAACTTACAACTACAGAGCGATTTTAACCATTTTATGAGATTTAAAATTATCTGCTTTTCTGATGGCGAGTTTTGATTTGTTGTTAGCGCCTTGAACATTTATACGTTACTGGTTCTTTCTGCCCACAAACTTAATTTAAAAAATCCAAAAATAGAATTTAACGTTTCGTTTTTCGGAAATTCAGCCTGGCATAAGTCAATATGACACCGATCATAATCGTAAACACACAACCAATGAAAACATACCAGGGCCAGCCAAAGCGCAGCGGTTCGACTGTGCGTAATAACCAGGATATTATAATAAACAAAACCACCAGCACAAGCTGTTCCTTTTTGGAATGGGTGTTAAAAAATATCCACATAAAGGCGATGAAACTTAGCCCGATGATCACATATTGAGCCATGCCTGAAATACCAATAATCCAGGTCATGAAATAGATGGCGCTCCACTGGGCGATGATGGCGGCGTTTTCGCTGACATTTTTGAAAAAAACGCCCATCAAAAAAACGCCGAGCAATCCGCCATAAGTAAACGACGCAATACTCAATCCCAATTCAACAACCGGATGATCCATGTCAGTAAACAACATGGCGCCGCCGATGAAAACCACTCCCCAAACTGCCGTAAAAAGTCTCGAAATAACCAGGTCTTTATCCTCGGTGTTATGGCGGCCGAAGCGCGATTTATAAAGATCCAACATTGAGCTGGACGCCAGCGAGTTTAGCGAACCGCTGAGCGTTGACATGGCAGCGGCAAAAACTCCGGCGATGATGATTCCGGAGAGTCCGCTCGGTAGTACTTCGACGATAAATTTGGGAAAAAGTTGATCGGATCGCGTCAAAAACGCGCTGTCCGGCCCGATGGTTTGTCCCTGATAAAATGCGTACATCATCAATCCGATTATTAAAAAAAGCGCGAATTGAAAAAATACCAAAACGCCGCTGGTGATCAGCGCTTTCTGGCTATCGCGAAGGTTGTTGCAGGTCAACAGCCGTTGAACGATCAACTGGTCGGTGCCGTGGCTTGCCATTGAGAGAAACATCCCACCGAGAATACTGGTGATGAAGGTGTAATTGATGGTAAAAAAGTCGCGCAGACTATTGTCAAAACCAAAGTTGATGAATTGTAGTTTATTTTCCGGTAATGCAGCCGCTGTTACATCGCTCCAGCCGCCGGGCAAATGGTTCAACAGATAAAAACCGGCGATGATTGCGCCGCCGAGGTAAATGACCATCTGAATGACGTCGATCCATACCACTGCGCGGATGCCGCCGATGTAGGTGTAAAAAATGGTGAAAATACCGATTACCGCGATTGAGAACTGGAAGCTCCAGCCGGTGATTACCGACAAAGGAATGGCAGTGGCGAACAACCGCACTCCGTCAGCCAGCAGCCGGGTCAGTTGAAAGACAACCGATGAGAATTTTCGTATTCGCATCCCGTAGCGATTGCCGAGATATTCATAAGCCGTGGACAATTCGCCTTTATAATAGGCGGGAAGAAAAATAAAACTTATCAACACCCTTCCGATGAAATAGCCGATGGTGAGCTGTAAGAAATTGAGATTGCTGATGTAAGCCAGACCGGGAATACTGATGAAAGTTAAGGTGCTGGTTTCCGTTGCCACCACTGAAAAACAGACCGCGCCCCAGGGCAGATTGCGGCTACCCAGAAAATAATCCCGGGTGCTCTTTTGATGCCGTCCGAGCCAGCTTCCGAATGCAGTGACTCCAATGAGATAAATAAACAAAATCGAATAGTCGATCGTTTTAAAGCCCATGTCAGCGTTCCTGTCAGTTTGGTGGTGGGTATGGTTAAAACATAGCTTCGCGAATTAATTAACAAAAAGCAATCACTATTTTCACCGATTTCACAGATGATTTCACAGAAAAAAATCTCTGTCATCTGCCAAAGCTGCGCTACTTTTTTTATGCGACAACTTTGAAATTCCGATACAATTAAATAAATTAAAGATAACAAGAAAAACGAAAGAATCAAGTAAAAAAAAATGTAACTTCCCAGCTTAAAGCTGGTGTTGTACCAAAGTTAAGAATTCAATAAAACCACAAAGCTCCTCAAGGTTTCGCAAAGGGCACAAGGG
>DSAU01000271.1 GCA_011046315.1 bacterium | reverse complement strand
GGGGCGACGGAATGGCAGCGGTGATTGGCGCCAGGTTTCCCATTAAACAGCTCCGTCCGGGAAAATCCCTCGGTGGTTTTATCGCGTTTTTTGTTTTTACATCCGCCTCGGTTTTAATCTGCTTAATGCTGTATAGTTCTTTGCCCACTGCTGATCTGATCAGAATCACGCTGGTCACTGCGCTGTTGGGCGGTTTGATAGAAATTTTTTCAAGAAAAAACTGGGATAATTTAACCGTTCCGCTCATCCTTGGCGTCATCGGTTACTTTTTGGGCAATTAAATTTGTCTAATTTTCAAACATTAGCTTATAGTTGATTTTAAATCACCGGGAAAAAGTATTTACATTTCATCCGTTTGCATGCTTTTACCATATTTGAATGGTTGACACAGAATGCCGGAAGCTAAAAAAATAATCACTTCGTTCATTTTTTCATTGCTTTATTGACCTTTTTATTTTATTTTAGGGGGTCTTGAAACTGAAATTGTATATGTGGAAAATTAATGGAATTTAATCGACGTCTAAACGAAATTATCCGTAAACGAAACAGCTTGCTTTGTGTTGGTTTGGATATTGATCTGTCGAGGACTCCACCTTTCGTGCTTGATAAAAAGGAACCGTTGGTTTATTTTGGCAAAGCCATCATCGATGCCACCCTCGAGTTTGCTGTAGCTTACAAAATCAACACCGCTTTTTTCGAAGCCTACGGCGCGCCCGGTTGGGAAGCCATGCACAAGTTGGCAAACTATCTTCCTTCGGATGTGATCAAAATCGCCGACGCCAAACGCGGGGACATTGGTAATAGTTCGCGTATGTATGTCCGGGCATTTTTTGAGCAAATGAATTTTGACGCGATCACCGTAAATCCATATCTTGGTTATGACTCAGTACAGCCTTTTTTGCAGGATGCACAAAAGGGCGTTTTCATTCTCTGCCATACTTCCAATCATGGCGCTGCTGATTTCCAAAAATTTGGTGACGAAAAACTTAAGTTGTTTGAATCGGTGGCGCTTAAGGTTGCGGAATGGAATGTCAACAACAATTGTTGCCTGGTGGTGGGCGCAACCTACCCGCTGGAAATAGCGCAGTTGCGAAAGCTTGCCCCCAGCTTGCCATTTCTAATTCCGGGGCTTGGCACGCAGGGCGGAGATTTTGCGCTGGCGGTGAAACATGCTCTGACCCGGCAAAACGATGGCGCAATTTTTAATTTTAGCCGCAGCATCATCTATGCATCCCCGGCAGATGATTTTGCTGACGCCGCCGGACTCGAGGCGAGGCAGATGAAGGAACAACTAAACCAGTTTCGAACTCAGCCCTAAGGAGAACCATTTTGAACAAAACGGAAGTGCTGAATATTTTTAAAGCGACGGGCGCTCTGCTGGAAGGTCATTTTTTATTGACCTCCGGGTTGCATAGCCCACAATATTTTCAATGCGCGCTGGTACTTCAGGATCCGATTCAAGCGCAAAAGTTGTGCTGGGAGATTGCCTGTCAATACATTTCTGAAAAAATAAAGGTGGTCGTTGGTCCGGCAATCGGCGGAATTGTCGTGGCTCAGGAGGTAGCCAGGCTCATCGGCGCCCGGGCAATTTTTACCGAGCGGGAAGACAACCAAATGGCATTGCGTCGAGGGTTTTATATTAAAGCTGGAGAGCGGGTGCTGGTTGTGGAAGATGTTGTCACAACGGGCGGCTCGATAAAGGAAGTCATTGGGTTAGCAAAATCCTTGGGCGCTGATATTCGCGGTGCGGCTTTTTTGGTTGACCGCAGCCAGGGAAAAATCGAATTTGATATACCCAGCTTTGCTGTTTTTGAGATGGATGTTGTCACTTATCAACAAACTGAGTGTCCTCTTTGCCGGCAGGGCGTCCCGTTGGTCAAGCCCGGCAGTCGAAAAGCAGAGATCAACTAATTAATGATTTTGATGTTGCGAGAGCTTTAAAACATGAAAAAAGAAGTGTTAAAACTGGGCGATATTGCCTGCAGCATTGAGACGGAGCAATCCTATCGCCAACTCCGTAACGGAGAGAAAGATTTTACTGTCGCATCGGAAAAGCCGCGGATAAAATCCAGCGTCCAATTCCAGCCAGCGGCAGATAACTGGATGCAATGCCAATCACCAACGATATCAGCAAGCCTTCGCATCAATGCGATCGGGTATCAAATAATTCAGAGGTGCACCGGAAAAAATACCATTGAAGACATTGCTTTTGATCTATCAGATCAATACGATTTTGATGATGATGAATTTTTAGAGTATGTGAAAACTTTTTTAAATATTTTTAAAACGTACCAAATGTTTGAGTGAAGCCAAATGAAAAATATATTTGATCAATTACAACAACAGCGGGTATTGGTTTCCGACGGCGCCTGGGGTACCATGCTTCAGCAAGGGGGATTACAACCAGGAGAATGTCCCGAGCAATGGAATATTTCCTCGCCCGACAAGGTGAGGAGCATTGCCGAAGCTTATATTGAAGCCGGCTCTGAAATCGTGCTCAGCAACAGCTTTGGCGGCTCGCCTTTCAAATTGAGGCAATACGGATTAGAGGATAAAGCGGCTGAATTAAACCGGGCTGCGGCTCAGCTTTCAAAAGCTGCTGCTGGGGAAAGGGTTTTTGTTTTTGCGTCGGTGGGCCCTTCCGGTCAATTTCTGGAACCGTTGGGAACGATAAGCCGGGAACAAATGATCGATAATTTCCGGATTCAGATTCAGGCGTTGTCTCAAGGCGGCGCGGATGTCATACTTATCGAAACCATGTCCGATATCGATGAGGCAATGTGTGTGGTTGAGGCAGCGCGCAGCGTCTGTCAATTGCCGGTTGCGCTGACCATGACTTTTGAAAAGGGCAGGCAGGGCTATCGAACAATGATGGGCGCTTCAATTGAACAATACATTGCAGCGTTTTCACAAGCCGGCGTTGATTTTCTTGGCGCTAATTGTGGTAATGGTATAGAACAGACTGTCGAAATTGTTCATCAAATGCGACAATTGACAGATAGATATTTGATCGCTCACCCCAATGCAGGCATTCCCCGGCTGGTTGATGGCAAAACGATTTTCGATCAGTCACCGCAGGATATGGCGCGACACATCCCGGCTTTGATTCACGCTGGCGCCAATATCGTCGGGGGGTGCTGTGGTACTGGTCCGGATCACATTCGGCATATCGTCGCGCAGGTCTCGGAAACATTGCGACGCAATCCAAAAATTTAGCTATCGGTTGAGGGGATATTTTTTTTCAACCCTCTATCACAGAATCGGAGGTGTTATTAATTTGTCTGACGAACAAGTTCTGATAATTTTTCAACCTAAAAAAAAGTCCCTTAAAGTGGCTGCGGGGACGAAACTTATCGAAGCCGCTGAAAAAGCAGGTTCCATTATCCCCAATGTGTGCGGTGGTCGCGGCAAATGCGGCAAGTGTAAAATACAGATTTTAGAACCGGAGATTCCGTTCTCGTTTCAAGAAGAAATTCTTCTGTCGCCCGAAGAGCGGGCAATGGGAATTCATCTCGCTTGCGAAGTCCGCGTCACTGAAAATTTGATGGTGAAAATCGTTACCGAAGAAGATTTGGCAACCACCAGATTTCTCACTTATGATCTGGCGAATGAATTTGAGATTGATAATCATATCAAAAAAATATATCTCCGCCTAAAAAAGCCGGACATTAGCGATCAAATTGATGATCTGCACAATCTGGAAAGTTCTGGAATTTTTGCTCAGAGCAACATTTTTACACCTTTGGCGGCGTTGCAAAATTTGTCGACGTTTCTGCGAAAAAATGATTTCGCAGCCACTTTTGTGGTTGAAAAAGATCAAATCATCAGTATGGAGGCAAACGATACAACGGATCGGTTATACGGCGTGGCTTTTGATCTGGGCACCACCACCATTGTCGGCTCGTTGGTTGATCTTTTATCAGGAAAAGTTTTGCAAATCAGCGCCCGGACTAATCCTCAGTCTAAATGGGGCGCCGATGTGATTTCGCGGATTAATTATGCGATGTCTGAACCCGGCGGACTGGTAAAGTTGCAGTCGAGTGTTATCGAAACCATTAACGAAATTATTGAAGAGCTCTGCCGCAATGCCAACGTAAATTTTCGAGAAATTTATGAAATGAGTCTGGC
>DSAU01000092.1 GCA_011046315.1 bacterium | reverse complement strand
ATATATCTGTAACATTCAATATATTGATTATGCCGCTCTCGGACACCAATCAAACTATCAAAAATGAGCTGCTGTTTTCGATTTTGGATTATCCACTTATCCACAAGTTATTAACATTGCGGCATAACAACTTATAATTCAAAGCTCAACCGATGTTACAAGCTATTTTCTTTTCACTTTGATTATTGAGAATAGCGATCGATTTAGCAGAGAAATTAAATTTCAGCACCAAAAGGATAACTCTTGATGAAAAAAAAATTGATTCTGGTCGTCATATCCAAAGCCGAGTTGTCACCCCAGTTGGAGAAATCGCTGCAGGATGATGGCTTTGATGTGGTTTTAGTCGATAACGGCAAAGAGGGATACAACGTCGCCCGCCAAATTAAGCCTGATCTTATTATTTCAGGTCATCAGTTCGGTGCACTTGATGGCATAGATTTTTGTTATCTCATTAAAAATAACATAAGCCTATCAACAACACCTTTTGTTTTATACAGTCACTATTTAAATCGTGATCAACGGATTGAGGCATATCGAAACGGCGTCGATGCTATTGTTAATACATCTATCCCCTACCGAGAATTGATCGCCAGAATCGAAAATTTGATTTCAAATTTCCAATCATTAGCCCGCCAACGACAGAACCAGACGCACTCACTTGTCGGAAAAATTAACGACTTCAGCCTGATTGAAATTCTTCAACTGTTAAACATGAACCAGAAAACCGGAATTTTAACAGTTTACAATGATCTTATTGACGGACAGATTGCCTTTAAGAAGGGAGAGATGACCTATGCGCTGGTGGAAAATTATTCGGGTGAAGAAGCCGTCATTGAAATGATGGGCTGGCAGCAAGGTCTGTTCTTATTCGAAAAAGATGCTATCGAGACTAATAAAAACATTGATAAACCCAGCATGCAGTTGATTTTGGATTGTTGTCAAATTTTAGATGAAACCAAAACAGAGTTCCGATAGCCTCATATCAACCGCTTTTGGGTGACCATTATTCCCCTCGATTTTCACCATCCGATTAAAAAGACATTTCTGATTGAGCTGTTATTTCTTGAGTCAGTTTTTTTCGCTGATACAGCTTGACAGCGATTTTTGAAGGTGATCATTTCTCAAAGCTGTTAACACATCCACACTGATTTTCTACAAGTCATTGATTTAATGATAATTAGCTGTTAAAGCCCAATCCATTATCCAGCGGCTTCGATAGTGTGTTTATGGTATGCTTTTTGCGATTTCTTAAAGTGGAATAAGACAAAGAGGAGATATAAAATGAAAAAGACCCATTCGCTGTTCGCCCTCAAAGCAATTATCCTCTATATTTTTTTGGGGCTACTTTCCGTCGCTGCCATGCCCAAATACCTGGTATTGAACAAACAGCAAGCCGCCACTCAATGCAAATCCAACCAGATAATTGTGGAAACCGCGCTGGCTGTTGCTTATGCAGAAAATTTGGCAAACGGAAAGCAAACTTATCCGGATAAACTCAGCCAAAACATGTTCGTCGACGGTAAAATACCTGTGTGCCCGGTCAATGGTACGCCCTTTCAGTTTGACTCTTCCACCGGAAAAGTCCATTGTCCGAACCATATTGCATCGCACAATCGCGATGAAGCACAATTAGAGCACTAACCGAACTTAAAATCGAAGCACACTCGATCTGCCGCCCCGTTGTTCATATTTCAGATCACGCAACTGCGGCGCTTTGACATTTATTCTCAGATAGTAGGAATTCCCAGCGATGCCCGAGGGCCTCCATGTCAATCGAGCCTCCCAACAATGCAGATCACGATAAAAGGTAAAAGAGTGATTAACCACCTGTCGTGTTTCTAAATCATAATGTGCCGAATAATTTATCTTCCAGTTTTTGGTTAATTGAACTTCCATTCCGTTAATATCCAGGTAGTAATTCTTAACTGGGTTTGCCGGATTATATTTATTCAGCGAAAAGCTCAACGCCAATGACATACGCCAGGGAATATCCAATCCTGAAAAGCGATCGTTAACCTCGAATCGATTGCCACCGGGTTCATACAAGCGATCGTAATATTCCTGTTCAGAAACAGGCTCGCCGGTAACCTCATCAAAAAATTCCTCTTGTTCCGGCTCAGGGCTAACCGGTTTGTCGGCGCGCTTTTTCTTCCCCTGCAAACTGATCGACGCTGAAAATCGAAAATTATTCAAACGTAAAAAATTAAGTTTTCTGACAGCATCCCAATCACCCAATAGTAGTTGATTAATGGTTCGTCCTGAATTCGAATCGTATTTGTAGAAGCTATGATTGGCAGAGATATTGATATTCAAATTTCTGCCAATTGTGGATCGGAATGACGAATTAAGGTTGGACAGTTTTAATGAATCTGCTTCAAAATTATACATGGAGCTAAAATTCAGTGAAAACAGATCAAATTTCTTTTCCTTCTCCCCGCTCAGTGTTTTCATTTGAAATAAATTCCGAACACTGAACGATAGCGATCTTTGCCCGGAAGTCGATACGCCATCCAGGTAGCGTTGAGCAATGATTTTTCTTCCGGTCGTATCATAAAAAGTATCCACATTACCCCATTTCTCTTCCGAAAAATTGGGCCGATAGCTAAAACTGATACTTGGCGAGACCACATGGCGAATCGCCTGGATGGCGCCAATTTTCGGTGTAAACATTCCGTAAATATTGGTCGAAGCGTTCAGATTGTGAGAAAAAGTACGTCGCGCTGCAAAATCCTGCACCGTGTCCACGGAAACGCTATTAGTTTCCGGATCGAAACTGTTTTTCAAATAGCGATCGTACCAACGTTCCTCATAGGAGAAGGATTGCCCCATTGTCAGCCAGCCGAAAATTTTTTGTGGTGCATTCATGCTCAAGCCAACATTATGGTTTATATAGCGGTTGATGCGCTCTGAGTATCCGCCGCCGCGGGTCACACTGTTAAACAGGTTTGAATTATAGGAAAAGTAAATTGACTCATACCATCGTGTGGTTCTTTCAGATGATCGGCTTCTCGTTTGATAGCTGGACTGGTTGCGATCCTTGCCGAACAGCGACCGTTGGGACATGCTGAAACGCAGTTGGGGAAAGGTTTGCGAAATAGTTCCTCGTTCAATATCACGAACCTGGGAAAGATTTGCGCTTAAGGTCAGCCGCTTTTCAGGCCAACTTTTTGAAAAAGTCGCATTGGAGCGAATGTTTCGATTCAACCGGGTGTTAAAATTGGAGCTGTAATCCCGATAAAAGCTGTTGTCACTGACAAAACTTCCGCTGACCTGAATATTGGTAGTCGGATCAATGACATGCCGGTGGTTAACGATCAAATCCCAGCGCTCCTGTTTTTGACCGGAAATAAAATTTTTTCGGGTGTATGATCCGGAAACTCTACCATTTAACACATAGCGCAGCGCATAATTCAAGTCGCCGCGGAATATCACGCCGCTGCGATCGAAATAATCCAACTTCACGCTGCTGTCAAAATAATCGTTTGGCGCCCAGTAGTAACCCAGCCCACGGATAAAACGCCCCTCCGAAGCGCTTTCACCGTAAGTCGGAACCAAAACCCCGGAATGCCTGCCGCGTTTGGTCGGGAAAACAGCGAACGGCAATGCTGCCACAGGCACTTCCCCAAAATAGAGCACCACCGGACGGGCTATCACTTTATCATTGACGATCAGTTTAATTTTTCGGCTGCGGAAATGATAGTGCGGGTCTTCCTTGTTTTCACAGGTGGTAAAGTAGCCGCGGCTAAAATTGATATTGTTGGAACTGACGCGCTTGATCGACTCGCCCAGATAATACCCGCCCTCGAATTCAGTCCTGCCCCGAATCACCCTGCCCTTTTCGGTTTTGAAATTGAACACCATTTGAACTCCATGAATGACATCACCCGCGTCGGAAAGCACTGGCAGCTCTTTCATCCTGATTTCCATCACCGAATCAACGCTATCAGCAGTGAACTTGTACAGTGTATCGGGCAAGCCTTCAGCCGTCAAAATGTTGCTGTTCCAATCCACTGAAATTTTTCCGGCTTGCAGATCGATGGTTTTATATTTGACGCTGGCATTGCCAATCAAATGTATTTTATTGGCTTCCGGTTCTACCTGAATATCTGTCGCGCTGTAAATCAACGTGGTAT
>DSAU01000390.1 GCA_011046315.1 bacterium | reverse complement strand
TGTCATTCCGGCTGGAGCGAAGCGGAATGCCGGAATCTCAAGAATAGAACTTTTAAATATTAATTTGCACATATATTCAGGAGATTCCGGCTAAAAACATGCCGGAATGACATTATTAGTTAACAGTGCTGAACTATTACGAAAAAATTAATCACACTTTTAAAGTTTTGAATTAAAAAAAGTTTCAACTTTAGCTCAGTTTATTATTTTATTCAGAGATCGTTTCATTTAGCAATTGAACAATATGTTTGACCACAACCGGCTTATTGAATTTGCGCACGCCATAAGATAGTTGAACCAGACAGCCGGGACAGGATGATAGCAAAAGCGATGCCTCAGTCCGGTCAAGGTTTTCGATTTTTCGGCGCAATATTTTTATCGAGATATCATGGTGCGCGATGTTGTAGGTACCGGCGCCGCCGCAGCACCAATTAGCCTCGGGCAATTCTTCAAACACGACACCGTCAATCTGTTTGATAAGCTGTCTCGGCTCGTTAGTGATTTTCAGATAATGACTCAAATGGCAGGGATCATGGTAACTGACGCGTATTTGCTGGCTCGTTTTAAATTCGCGCTGAGTCTGAAATTGATCCAGGAATTGATTTATATCATAAACTTTTTTGCTAAACCGCGTAGCTCGATCTGCCCAGAGATTCTCGTCGTTAAACAAATGATCATATTCCGATAAATAAGAAGAACAACTACCACATTCAGATATAATTATGTCTGCACCGGATTTTTCCATTATTTCGATGTTTTGTTTTGCGAGATTTCGAGCAGCCTCCAGATCTCCGTAGCCGGCGGCGGGGAGTCCGCAGCACAAATTGTTCAATACTTCAACCGGATAGCTGTTTTTATTCAACAATTCCACCGTGGCGAGCCCGACATCGGGAAAGGCGTAGTTGATGCCGCAGCCGACAAAATAGCCGATTTTGATGTCGCTTCCTGTAGAGCGTGGCTTGAGTTCGGTCAACCGTTCGCGAAAAAATTTTTTGGGTAAATGTTTGACCAGCCCTTCCATGGTTGCAATACCCTTGCCGAACCAGCCAAAAACACGCAGCGCCTGCGCTAATCCAGAAAGCCCGCTGCGTTTTCCAAAGGAAGCGATTTTCATCAATCGAGAAAATCGTTCGGGGTTAGGCAGAAGTTCGCGGAAAACGAATCGCTGTAACTGCGGTTGTCCCATTTTTTTAATATATTCCGCACGTGTCGCCATCATTATCTGAGGCGTTTTTACCGCCGGCGCGCAATTATCCTTGCATGCTCCGCACAGCAGACATTCGAAAATCATGTCTTTATATTGGCGTGAAATGTCAGTCTCTTTTTCGTAACACAAACGAGCAATAAAATTCCTCCCGCGCGCCACTGAATCTTCCATACCGGAAATGACATAAGTGGGGCAGGTCGGTTGACAATAGCCGCAACGAATACAGTGCAAAGATTGTTGATAGGCATTCTCCCAATCGCCGGACATGATTTACAAGCCTCCCCAAAAACGCCCGGCAGCAATGATGCCTGCCGGATCATATTTTTGTTTAATTTCTCGCATGATATTTATACTGGAATCGGTAATTCCCCAGATATGTTGGTGTGTCTTAATTTCATCAACAGCCTGGGTTACTACCATGGTTGCGCCCAGTTGTTTTGCCATATTTCGATATTTATCGATTCGCTGTATAATAATGTGCGGGGAAAGATTTTCATCGTCCTGATATAGATGCAGAATACCGCTACCGGCATGGGCGTGAATCAAATTTAAAGGATTAAGCTCTGTTGTGGAAAAATATTCGATCATAGACCAGAGTTTTGATTTCGGTAAAATAAATTTATAGGATAGCCGGCGAAAATCATCGCCAATATCAAAAGCCAACTGCGACACTTTTTCCCATACGATTCGTTGGTCAGCGGAATATAAGACCAAGGTTTGTTGGGATTCATGTCGATTGGAACAACTGATAAGATTATTGATCGCGGCTGATACCATCTGCTCATGACCGGCGATGTTTACTATCAAGTTGTGCATGAATGACTTTTGAAAATTAGCGCCCAACTGTCGGGTAAACGCTGGTTGATTCAAGTATTCGCAACGGCTGATGGTTTGAGGAGAAGCAAGTATTTCGCTTATGAAATCTATCAGACCTGTTAGATTATTGAAGCCAATTATCGCAGTTCTGCTATCGGCCGGAGTGGGAACCAATCGCAGTGTTAATTCGGTGATCGCGCCCAACGTCCCCATGGCACCAATGAATAACCGCGATAAATTGTAACCTGCGACATTTTTTACCGTGTTGCCACCGGTTTTTATTTCCCGCCCGTCAGGGAGCACAACTCTCATTCCCAGTGTCAAATCGCGAAATGTACCGTGAGATAGCCGCCAGCCGCCGCAGCTATTGGTGGAGACAAGTCCGCCGATAGTTGCTGAATGTCCGGGGGAATCAATGGGTAAAAATTGATTGGCCTGGCGAATTTGCGCCTGGAGATCGGTCAATAAAACCCCGGATTGCACCGTTACAGTCAAATCTTCAACATCATGCTTGATGATACGGTTTAGCCGGTTTAAAGACACGGCCCAATCAAAGGCTTCCAAATTGCTGCCCAAACTTCTCAGTGTATTATTTCCGAAAACTGCGACCTTTTTCCGGTATTTTTGCGCCAGTTTGAAAATCAATCCCACCTGTGCACTGTTTTCCGGGAACAATGCCACGCTTGGTTTTATGGGCCCGTATTGAAATTGCTCGAGATGATGATCGGTGCGAGAAACTGCCGTCTCACCAATTTGCTGTTGTAAGATAGTGATAATTTCCATTGCCCTGACTGAGTTGGTCATATGATTTCGATTTTGAGCTTAAAGGATATAATAAACAGTGCTGAAAATTATAAATTATCATTTTCAGTGACCGGAAAAATTTTATTGGGATTGAGAATTCCTTCAGTATCAAAGGCTTGTTTAACCAGCAACATAGCGTCAAGGTCGTCGTTGCTGAACAATTTTTTCATGGCAGCTTTTTTTTCCAGACCGATTCCATGTTCTCCGCTGATGGTGCCGCCGGCGTCAATACATGCCTGCAAAATTTCTTGATTGGCTTTGAACACCATTTCTTTTTCAGGCGCCTGTCGTTCATCGAAAACAATGAATGGATGCAAGTTGCCGTCTCCGGCGTGAAAAACATTACCCACGATCAGGTTATATTTTTGGCAAATTTCCATGACCTGTTTTAACACCTGGGGTACCCGGCTACGGGGCACGGTTCCATCGGCAATGATGATCGAGGGTTTAAGCATGGTCAATGAACCGAACGAAAGCCGTCTGCCCTGCCACAGGCTGTCTCGTTGCTCCGCTGTTTGTGCGATTTTAAATTTATTGCCGCCATTTTTTTGACAGATTTTTTTTATCTTCAATTGTTGATCTTCCATGCCGGCTGCCGCTCCATCCAACTCCAACAGTAGAATTGCTTCAGCATCCATTGGGTAGCCGAGTTGATGAATTTTTTCAACAGTTTGGATAATCGGTTTATCCATAATTTCCAGCGTCGCCGGGATGATTCCCTGGGCGATAATATCGGTTACCGCAGCGGCGGCTCCTTCCATGTTTTGGAAGATTACCAACATGGTGCTGACAGCTTCAGGCAACGGCAAAATTTTAACGATGGCTTTGGTGATTATTCCCAAGGTGCCTTCGGAACCGATTACCAGCCCCATCAGATCATAGCCGGCTGAATCTTCTGTTTTACCGCCCAATTCGATAATTTTTCCGTCGCTGGCCACCATTTCGATTCCTAAAATGTGGTTGCTGGTCACACCGTATTTGAGACAGTGGGGACCGCCGGCGTTTTCAGCGATGTTTCCGCCGATGGTCGATATGCGTTGACTCGCCGGATCAGGCGCGAAAAAAAATCCGTGGGGGAAAAGCGCCTGTTGCAAATCCAGATTATAAACGCCCGCTTCGACGACGGCGCACTGGTTTTCGATGTCAATTTCCAAAATCCGATTCATTCGCGAAAATTGGACGATAATTCCGCCCCAGATTGCCACGGTTCCGCCGCTTAAATTACTGCCTGAACCACGCGCAATGAGCGGAATGTTTTGTTGATGGCATAATCTGGTCAATTGCGAGATTTGCTCCGTCGTCTCAGGAAAAACAATCGCA
>DSAU01000236.1 GCA_011046315.1 bacterium | reverse complement strand
CTATTTATTGTTAGTTTTGTAAGTTGATAGCCCATAAATACTGTTATTGCTATCGTGCCAATAATTATTCCCATGCGATACTTTAAAACCATGTCTGCAAACTTTCTCATTTGTATTGTTCCTTTCGACTATTATTGTTTTATGGTCGAGATCAGGTCAAAAAAATTATCTTTTCTCCATTCCTTTGAATAATATATCCAACATTAAATTGATTTCCGTTTCAATGTCAACTGCTTTATCTTCAATAATTAATGGATACTCCAGCCCTTTTAAAGCAATGGTAAGCATGCGGGCTGTTACATCAACATCTTTCACCTGAAAAACACCTTCATTATTTCCCGCGAAAAGTATGTTTTTTAATGTATCCATTTCATAATGTGTAAAATTTTGTCGTTCTTTTTCCACAAAAGAGTAGTGGTCTAAATAATCATCAGTGAGGGCGCTATAATAATTAACCAGTTCTTTCAGATGTTTCATCCGCGTTAATACGTAAGCAGTAATCTTTTCTTTTGGTGTTTTGACTTTATTAATCGCCTCAGAGAGCTTTTGTTTTAAGATATTAGATTCTTTGTGAATAACTTCAGCAAAGATATCTTCCTTACTTTTAAAATAGTAATATAATGTCGCTTTACCCATTCTTGCCATTTTAGCAATTTCGTCCATTGTGGTTTTGTTAATGCCAAAACGGGCGAAAATTTTTTGAGCGATGGATAAAATGCGTTCTTTTTTTTCTTCCATTCAAAGCAACCTTTCTTTTTCGACTAATATTGTTTTTTAGTCGAATAAGATAATAAAAAAAATTATCAAAGTCAAGATAATTTTATGAAAAATTTGGAACGTTTTTACAGTATATTTATTATTATCGTTTGTGCTGACGCTCGTAACGCCTAACATTTAGGATTTTATCTGTCGTTGAGCCCAAAAAAGAAACACGATTGGTTTTGGTTTGCTCGTACTTCTTTTAACGCTCGGAAGCTGAATTAACAACGCTCAATGCCTGACCTATTCCCCAAATCCAATTATAAAAAATCTGCCCACTGCAGGTGCCTGTCGGTTTCAGTTCGAGTAATTTCGGTTTGAAGACACAGGATGTTCATCTCAGATTCAACCATCGCCGCCTCTGAATAGTGATATGATAAATGAGGTTGCTTGCAGAAAAAACATAAACAATTTTATCGAAAAAGTCAAGCCAAAAAACTGCTATCGCAATAAAATATTGTTTGCAAAAATATGTTTTGCTCAGCGGTTGGATTGATGGCGATTTTTTGGGTATGTTCTATCGATGGCTGTCTGGAGGTCCATGTTTTAGCGCTGATGGGCTCAAAAAAATGTAAAACCTCAGTCATGGGTAGAAAAACCGCTGAAGCGGTTCATCTCTATATATTTATCTACCTTGCACCACAATAAATTGTGGTGTTGGTTCAACAATGTAGTTTGAATAAACACCATGATTCATCATGGTGTAGCTGAACAGAAAAAGCAATTTATAAACTGCTTCAGCAGTTTCAAATTCCACCAGTAAGTGAGGTTTTCCAAAAAAATTCAAAATATACTTGCAATTAAAATATTTTCCCATTAAATTAGCAACTCCTAACAGGAAGGTTAAACCGTGCAAGCAGGAGCTCGAATGGTTCAAAATTCCAGGTCGCCTATACCTAAATTTGAAGTAATCAATAACCCTCTCCAATTTGAGCAGGCGGTTTCACCTAATAGATATTGTGAGAGCGTGGGCAGAAAATCAGCCATACTTGGCATCGAATCGGGCAAATTTGAGATATGGATTTATCCGTTAAAAATTGTCAGCGATTTTAATTTTTCGGTATATATTCCAAACTATCAAACGAGGATCGACTGTCGTGAAATTGCTGCCAGAACCATTGTTCGTCCTGAAATGACTTCGATTATTTTTTCTCACCAATTATTTACCGTCGTTGAACATTTATTGGCGCCGCAAACTGGAGCCGGGGCTGTTATTTTACTGGACATAAAATGCAGCACAGATTTAGAGATATGGTTTTCTTTTTCACCAGAACTAATTCCCATGTGGCCCGCCGGGCTGGGGGGTCAATATACACTATGGCTGGATGAATATAACTGTTATTTTATCGGAGAGGGCAGCAAAAAATTCAGCGGTATAATCGGCTCTCCCTTTGCAAAAAAATATTCGGGCACACCAGGCCATCAATTACCTGATGAGCCGATGAAGTTTGTTGTAGCGATAACTTCTGAAAAAGCCGTACAAACTTTGATCCCGGTGATTGTTACCGGTGGTGTTATCGGGAGGGAGCAAGCGCTCGAGAATTATCAACAGATTCTATCCAATATTGAAGATATTTATTTTCAAAATCGCTCCCATTATAAAAATTTACATGAAGGATATTTGCAGATAAAAACTCCGGATGATCAATTAAATCTGGCATTGGAATGGGCAAAGGTCGCACTGGACAAGGGCGTTGTTGATAATCCACAACTGGGCACCGGTTTGACGGCGGGATACAATGTTTCCGGAAAGACACAGCGGCCAGGTTTTGCCTGGTTCTTTGGCGGTGATACCTGTATCAATTCACTTGCTATCGCTCAATATGGTGATTTTGAGGCGATCCGCGCAGTATTAACTTTGTTAAAAAAATATCAGCGACGTGATGGAAAAATACCCCATGAAATTACCCAAAGCGCCGCGCTGATCAACTGGTTTGAGGATTATCCTTACTGTTATTATCACGGAGATACCACGCCCTACTACATCATTGCCATGCATAACTATCTCGCCCGCAGCGGTGATAAACAGTTCATCGAACAAAACTGGCAGTCCATTTTAAATGCGTATCTGTTCTGTGAACGATCTGATACTGATGGCGATGGTTTAATGGAAAATAAAGTCGCCGGACTGGCTGCAATGGAACTCGGACAAATGTTACCGGAAACATTGATCGATATCTATCTGGCTTCAGTCTGGGTCAGGGCAATTGTTTGTATGTCCGAACTGTGTGATCTGATGGGGGATCAGAAACGCAAAGCAGCATCTGATGTCCATCTTGCAACAGCTCTGGAATCCTTCCGAAAAATATTTTCTGATGAGAAAGAACAACGATTACGATTCTCTCGATTGGTTGATGGGAGTAATCACGAAGAACCAACCGTCTGGCAGTCGGTCCCGCTGTTTTGGGGAATTCTCGACCCGGAAGCAGCGCAGCGCAATTTGCTGGATTATGCCAGCTCCAGGATGAGCGTCGAATGGGGCGTCCGGAGTATTTCAAGCGATAGTCGATATTATGATCCGTTGAATTATAACAACGGAACGGTCTGGCCTTTTACAACAGGCATGGTTTCGGTTGCACAATATAAAAGTCATCGCTCACTGGACGGTTTCCAAAATTTGAAAGCAAACGCAGCGTTGACTTTTTTAAATTCACCGGGATGGCAGACTGAATTGTTGTCCGGGGAATTCTGTCGCCCGCTGGATGCATCCGTGCCGCACCAGTTGTTTTCCGCTTTTGGGATTGTCACCCCACTGGTCTCCGGGATGTTCGGTTTGGAGACGTCGGCTCTCACCAGGCAAATCAGTTTCACTCCGCATCTGCCGTTGGCATGGGAGGAATGCGAAATTAACAACTACCGCTGTGGTGAAGATCGCTTTCGTTTTACGCTTTCAAAAAAAGCAGAACGCCTGGCGCTGGTAGTCAATCCCAATAATGCACCGGAATATGAACTTATTTTTGACCCGGCGCTTCCTGCCGGTAGTCGAATTAATGCCGTGCATGTCAACTCCCGGCCACATGAACACTCGGTTTCACAAACGCAGTACGATTGCCATTGTCTGATACGGTGTAAATTAAGCGGGCAGACCAGCATCGAAATCGATTATCAGATGGGTATTGAGTTGGGTTTGGAGACGGTTCCACCTGCCATTGGCGCCTACCCTCAAGCTTTGAAGATCATTGATTACAGCTTGAATGATAAAATGTTTGAAATTTTGGTTGAAGGATTGAGCGGGATGAGCTACACCGTTCCTTTTCGATCCGGATTTCCCGTTGAGTCGGCAAAAGGCGGACAGGTTCGACAGGTGGACGTTTTTGACTATTTTCTCGATATTAAAATTGATTCGGAAAAACCAATGAATTATGAACCGAAAAAGATACAGCTTCATCT
>DSAU01000546.1 GCA_011046315.1 bacterium | reverse complement strand
TGTCCTGGGGCGCCTGGACCATCTTGGAAAAGAAATGGAAGATGTCGTTAAAGATTTACAGCAGCAAAACATCAGCCGGCGAACTATCAATCGACAGCAACAGATTTTACAGCGATTGCTTGATGCTCAAAAATCCGCCAGAAAACAGGATTACAGCCGAAAGCGCAAAGGGGAAACCGGAAAATACTATCCGGCGATTAATCCAGGGGCGTTACCGGACGATTTGGGAGAGAAAAACAGTCAAATTCAGCGCGATCTGCTGCGAGCTTTGAAAGAGGGATATACCAAAGATTATCAGGATTTGATTAAAAAATATTTTGACGCGTTAATTAAAGAAAGCGATATAGATAATGATCAAAAAAATTAAACACGTCTTTCTGGTTGGCTGGCTAATTGTTTTGAGCGGACAGCAACTATCTGGCCAGCAAACAGGGGACGAACAGAAGCGACAGGAACAGTTGTTTCGGCTTGCCCGGAGTTTCGAACAAACGTCCCAGTTTTCAAGGGCGCTCGATATTTATCAAAAGCTTTGGGAGCGAGAACCAGCGAACATCAATTATTATCGCGGGGTGAAAAACAATCTGTTGAATATTGAGCGTTTTGAGCAAGCCGAATCTGTTGTGCGACAGATGCTGTTAATTAACCAATCAGAAATTATTGAAGCTGACCTGGCTGAAGTTTTTTTTAAAAAAGGAGAAACCCAGACCGCGCTTGAAGTTTTGGAAAACATTTTAAAGAGATCACCCAAAAAAGTTTCCGCTTATCAAATTGTCGCGTCAGTATTGAGTCGGTTCGGTTTTTTAGATCAGGCAATCGAAACCTATCAGCAAGGCAGGGACGAGCTTAATAATCAGAAACTTTTTTTATTCGAAATGGCGAATAACTATCGTTCACAAATGAATTATCAGCAGGCAGTGGCGCTATATCTTGAATACCTGGAATATTATCCCGGACAGTACAATTTTGTGGAAAGGAATGTCACTTCTTTTGCAATTCATCCGGAGATCGCCGGAGAAATTGAAGCCATGTTGTTGAATAAAATTCAATCCAATCAAGACAACCTTGATTTTAGAAATCTGCTGGCTGCTTTTTATATTCGCGGTTCAAATTACCTGGCAGCCCTTGAGGAATATTCGATTATCGATCAATATATCATGTCACGATCAAAAGTCGAGAAGCAAAAAGTGGGCGGCGAATTATTTCGTTTCGCTCAAAATGCATTTAATGATGGCGCTTATGAGTATGCAATTAAAGCCTATCAACTGGTGGTTTCAAGGTATCCCGAATCCAACTATGCGCCCAATTCCAAATTGGGAATCGCCCGCAGCTACCAAGCAATAGGCGACTATTCTCAGGCGCTAAAAATTTTTAGTGAGGTGAACAATAGTTATCCCAACACAATTTATGCTAAAGAGAGCGAGTTTCGCAGCGGCGAAATTCTAATGGAACATTTCTCGGACTTTGATGCTGCGATAAAATCGTTCCGAAAAGTTATTTCCTTAGCTCCATTCAATGAACAAAATTATGAGGCTTTGATTAAAATCGGAGATTGTCATGTATTGCGCGGCGAACTGAAACCGGGAGAGAGCCGGTATCAGCAAATCATTGACCAGAAACACATCCGGCATGACCTGCGAATGAAAGCGCTGTTCAAGATGGGGAAATTGCGATTTTGGCAGGGTGACTTTAATAAAGCAGATCACTATTTTATTCAAATTCAAACGGATCCGGTGAATGTTATCAAAGAGAACGAGGGTATGTTTGTCAATGATGCGATAGCATATCGGATGAGAATTTTTGAAAACAAGGGCGATTCCGTGGCATTGGCTCAATTTGCCAGCGCGGAGTTCCTTGCCGAACAGGGAAAGGTTGATCAGGCGCGCGCCTTATTAGAAAAAATATCGAAGAGTAGCGGCAGCAGAGCGTTGGTGGATGATGCTTTGTTAAAAATTGGCGAGCTCGATCTGAAACACGGAAAATATCAGGATGCTGTGTCGGCTTTTAAACAACTGGTTCAGAATTTTCCAGAAAGTTTTTATGCGGATTTTGCCCAGAAAAGAATCGCTGAAATTTATCAGGAGGGTTTTCAGGATACGACATCAGCAATAAAGGCTTACGAGCTGGTATTAACAAAATATCCTGAAAGTATTTATCTGGAAGAGATCAGAAAAAAAATCAGAAGCCTTGAAGCCAAATAACAGGGAAATTATGTTCAAGTTTAAACCGGTAATTTTTATAATTATTTTTATCTTTTGTACCTTTGGGACTACGGTGTACGCTCAAAAAATTCTAATTTACATGGATCTGAAGCAAACCGATCATTTGAAAGCATACGGCGTCACCTACCGGACATTGGAACAAGGTTTTAATGTGGAATGGCTGCTGAATTTCCGAGGCGGCTCTTTTTTAATGGATCAAAGCTCTGAAACCGAACGTGTACTGCGCATTAGAGGGGTTGCATATTCCATTATATCTGGGGCTGAAGCGGCTGCGATTTATGCAAAAATCGAAGAAAATAACATGGAAGTCGTGCTACTTGAAAAAGCGCCGGAGATAGCGGTGTACCAGTCTCCCCGCCAGACCAAGTGGGATGACGCAGTGGCGTTAGCTTTAGATTATGCTGAAGTTCCTTATACCAAGCTCTGGGATAGGGAGGTGTTATCCGGGGAGTTGGAGAAATACGATTGGCTGCATTTGCATCACGAGGATTTTACCGGTCAGTATGGTAAATTTTACCGCAACTATCACAATGCTCCCTGGTACATTGAGATGGTAAGAATGAATCAGGCGATGGCCAGCGAACTGGGGTTTAAAAAGGTTTCTCGATTAAAGCTGTCCGTTGCAAAAACAATCAAGGAATATGTTCGGCGCGGTGGATTTCTGTTTGCGATGTGTTCCGGAACCGATACTTTTGATATTGCGCTTGCAGCGGAGGGTACTGATATTTGCGATGCGGTGTTTGACAGCGATCCGATCGATCCTGATTTTCAGCAAAAGTTAGATTATTCAAAAACCTTTGCCTTTGAAAATTTCACACTCATTACCGATCCGATGGTGTATGAATTTTCGGACATTGACATTCCCCCCAGTCATAATCCATTGCTGCGACCGGAAGAACTGGATTATTTCACGCTGTTTGAATTTTCTGCAAAATATGATCCGGTACCCACGATGCTGACTCAGTGCCATGTGTCCATCATTAAAGGGTATATGGGGCAGACCACTGGATTTTTAAAGCGGCTCATCAAAAAATCAGTGGTAATTTTGGCGGAGACCGATGGTACTGATCAGGTAAAATATTTGCACGGTAATTTTGGTCGGGGAACGTTCACTTTTTTGGGAGGCCACGACCCGGAAGATTATCGTCATTATGTGGGAGACCCTGAAACCCAACTATCGCTGCACAAAAATTCACCGGGCTATCGTTTGATATTAAACAATATACTGTTTCCGGCAGCAAAGAAAAAACAGAGGAAAACATAATGTCGAAAATCTTTGAATATAACATATCAACCCGCTCGGCTACTGAACTGGTTAATGTTGATCATTTGGTAAAAAAAGCAATCGACGATAGTGGCGTTCAAAATGGTCTTTGTCACGTATTTGTCCCACATACTACAGCCGCGGTAACCATCAACGAAAACGCGGATCCAAGCGTCATCAGTGACCTGTTAGCTCAAGTCAATAAAGTTATTCCGTTCGAGGATAACTACAGACATCGGGAAGGCAATTCTGCGGCTCATATTAAATCGACACTGGTTGGATGTTCCTTGTCGTTGTTGGTGGAGGCGGGGAAGCCGAAATTAGGGACGTGGCAATCGGTATTCTTCTGTGAGTTTGATGGGCCGCGAAATAGACGTCTCTGGGTGAAGGTGATATGATCAGAAAAGCAATATTACCGGGCACAATTTTTGTTACAAAAAAAGAATAACAACTCTCTGATTCTTTTTAAGATGAAGCATTTCTTTTATACGCCTTTTCGTGCTTTGCGCTCGCATCATTGATTTTCAGCTAATATAATTTTTTTTTGTGAAAGAGGTCTCAAGACATGAAGCTTAAAACATTTGGATTGACAATTAGCTTGTTATGGGGACTGTTCAATGTCAGTTTCGGGGGGCAGCTTACGTCAGTTACGGTTTCTCCAGGAAACAACAG
>DSAU01000578.1 GCA_011046315.1 bacterium | reverse complement strand
TTGTGGTGTTGTTTCAATGCCTCTTTGAACTAACACCATGATTCATCATGGTGGTTACAGCATTAACGAAACATATCCAAAGCCGTTTTAACGGCTTCTTAATAACCCCGTGATCGGTTACGACAGACCATTGCTAAAAGATTATTTTTTCAATATATTGATGAATGCTGGTTTTGGTTATTTTGGACATGGGCATACACACGTTAATCATGATGCTTTAAGCTATGATGAAGCTTTTCAATCGTTTAAAACATGTTTTGACATTATGCAAAATTATGGTCTTAAACCCGTAGCGTATGCATATCCGGAAGGAAAAGGATTTAAAAGTACAACTCAAAAAGCGTTAAAGAATGCTGGTTTCATCTGTGGAAGATTTCATTCACCGCTTGATATTTATAATCATTACATTATACCCGATGGGGTGCAGGATGCTCTAAATTGGTTTGCTTTGCCTTCATTGGTGATGAGAGCTTTTAAATATGATCAGTGCGACAAATGCGTTAATTTTCCGTCGGATAGAGATCATCCCACCATTGAGGTTGATCTTTCAACCATTTGTCAAACCATGCCAGAATTGTTTTGGTCCATTTTTTCCGATAGCTATGGGTCATGATGGTGTGGTTTTGATCCTTTACTTCAATCAACTCAACAGTTTTTCCAAGCAGCTTTAGCGCTGTAAAAAGTTGGATACTCTCGCCTGGTGGCACATTGGTATCGGCTGAGCCATGGAGCAGTAGCAGTGGCGTTGAAATTTTATCCGCATGAAAAAGAGGGCTTTGTTCCACATAAATATCGCGTCGGTTCCAGGGAAAGCTGTTGGCGGTGGCAACCGCGCTGTAAAGGTAACCCCAGTATCCTTCCCCCCAGTAGCTCGGGATCATGCTGATTCCGGCATGGGCAATCGCGGCTGCGAACATATCGGTTTTAGTCTGAATCAGCATCGTCATAAATCCGCCATAAGATGCGCCGATACATCCCAGCCGGTTTCGGTCAACGAATTGATGGGCGTCGAGGAATTGACTGACGCCGTCGATGATTTCATCAGAGACGATCTTTCCCCAATCATTAACATGCAGCGCTGAAAATTGCTGACCAAATCCGATTGCGCCACTCGGCTGTAGCACATAAACGACATAGCCGTGCGCAGCGTACAGATTTTTCGGATATCTGCCACCGAAGTCTCTCGTTACCGGGGTGGTTCCCCCGTAATAATACACAATACAGGGATATTTTTTAGTCTCGTCAAAATCTGGTGGAAAATAGATTCTGCCTTCAATTTCCTGATTTCGCGAATTTTGAAACGTCCAGCGCTTTACCTTGCCAAATTCAACACCATCGTAGTCGGGCTCTGCCGGATGTCCGAGCTCTGCTGGTTTACCTTTTTTCAGATCGAGAACGAATAGTTTCGGAGGAACAGCGGCTCCGGAGCCGGTGTAAACCGCCAACGATCGCTGAACAGCAAAATCGATGCTGTGAATGAATTCACAGTTGGTTTCGATCTGAGAAAATTTTCTGGTTTTGACATTGAACTGATAAAGATGCCGATAGGAGCGATCGCTGCATTGGATGTATATTAAATCGTCAATTTTGCTCCAATAAGCACCATTGACTGAAGGATTAAAATCGCGCGTAACGGGATCGACTTTTCCCGATTTCAAATGATAAATATAGAGCTGTTGGTCGTAATCGTTGGGAATCATGTCGTCAGGAATATTTTTACCGATTCTATCGAAAGCCGACGGTCCGGCTTGAATGAGCAGACTTTCACCATCCGGCGACCATTGAACATTGTTGATCCACTGTCGGGTAAAAAGGGAATCTACTTGCATCGTCTGTAAGTCGAGCAAATAAAATTGGGTTTTTGAATAGGGCCGCTGGCTGTAATCAATCATGTTTCGTGAAAACAGTAGCCTTTTTCCGTCCGGGCTAATGTCCCTCAAGCTGGTAGATAGCTGCCCGGCGGTAAGACGCGTCCTGGTCTTTTCCGGGAGCCGAAGCAGATAGAGGAAACTTCGATTGCGCCAACCTGGTTGGCGATCTGGCATCCCTTCCAATCGTTTCAAATGGGTTGGTGATTTTTCTGGTTTTTCAGTGACCGAATAGATGATAAACGATTCGTCTGGCGCCCAGACATGCGCGCCAAGCTCCTGGATGTTTTTTAACAAAGGGACAGTGGTTCCGGCGTCAATATCGGTCAACCAGATAGTTTTGCCGTTATTTTCTTCGGACAGGGAGGTGAACGAAAATTTGTGTCCCACCGGCGCCCAATTGATACTGCTGATTTTCTGAGCGCCGCGGATAGTACGTACCAATTTGTGATCCCGGGTTCGTCGAACTTCAATCCATGATTCACTTTTATCGGAGTTCGACAATGGTTGACGAAGCGCAAGACCCATCAATTCTCCATCGGGTGAAATGGTTGCAGAAGAAATCATCGGCGGATCGAGCAATAGTGAGAGGTTCATCCGTTTTTTCGGCTGGTCAGATAGCTGTAGATTGTCGATTGCAAACAGTGAATCGAGAATGATTTTAGCACTGATCTGCCAGGGAACGTTGTTCTGAGGGTCAAATAACGATTTGATGAGCAATAAATGACTGCCGGTTTCCAGTTTAAGCGAGACCGTTTTCTCTCCGCTTGAATTGGTTTTGTTTTCTGCATCAGGTTTTTCAGAAGATGTTTTTGATGTCTGTTTTTCGCCATTCACAAAGATTTCAAACAGGTGGGGACTGGAGACCAGCAGGGTAGCTTTGGTCCATCTCGTCACCGAAAGATAGGTTGCTAAATAGCAGAATTGCGGTGTTGCGTTATTGGGTTCAGACAAAAAAATAATGGCAGCGCTGTCTGCGAGATTTTTTTCCCAGGATAGTTTCAGATCTCGGTTCCATTTCAGCTCAGCTGCTTCGCGAGGCTGCAAGTCTTCGGTCTCAATCGGTTCAAACGCAAGCATTTTTGCCAGGTCGAATGTTTTGCCATTAATGTTTTTAACATCATGAAAAATCGGCAGCGGAGATTCAACCGGACCTAATTTTAACCACTGAAGGATCGGTTGTTCGATTTTTTCATCGGCAAAGATGAACAGGCCATCTGAGATTAGCACAATGAATAATACGACGATGCTGATGATAATTTTTTTGTTCATTATGATACTCCTCATGTTGGTTCAAATTGATGAGAAAAATGACCGTTGTTTTCAGTTCACCAATCCGAAAATTAAGTTGAGCCCGATTCTCTTTTTTTAAACAAAACAGGGAAAAATATAGCAGATAAATGATAATAACATTCTGCAATGGAAAAAATTTTTCAACATGCAAACGGCTGAAACAAACATACAACAGGAAAAAAAGAAAAATAATTTCAAACACGGGATTGATTGGCTGAGCGGGTTGCCAATAGCGGCTAAAAATCACAAATATACCCAGCAGGTAGAATAGAATGATATTGTAGAACGGATTTGCAATCACCCATTGGACAAATGGGATGATTGCTAATAGTGTTCCAAAGATGATCTGATTTTTTTTCATTGAATTTATACTCTCGATACGTATGTCCCATCTCTGGTGTCGATTCGGATGGTATCTCCTTGTTCGATGAAAGGAGGAACTTCAAGCCGGGTGTTGGTTTCCAGTGTTACCCATTTGGTCAGATTGCCGGCGGTGTCGCCTTTAATTGCGGGCTCTGCTTCGACAACCTGCAGATCAACCGTTGTCGGCAATTCCGATGTGATGGGTGTTTCGCCATGAAATAAAACTTTCACAATCATTTCTTCCTTTAAAAATCTTTGCTGATCGCCAACCAAAGCTTGTGGGAGCGGAATTTGGTCAAAAGTTTCCATATTCATGAAATAGAGATTCTCATTATCAGAATAGAGATATTGCATTTCCTTTTCTTCAAGTCGCACCTCTTCAACTCTATCGGTAGTACGAAAAGTGTTGTCGATTACTCTGCCGGTCTTCACATTTTTTAATTTGGTTCGAATCATGGCTTTGCCCCGGCTCTGCTTCACGTGCTGGAACTCTATAATCAGATAAATGTCATTATTGTACATAATTGCCTTGCCGCGTCGAAATTCAGAAATCGAAGCCATATTTATCTCCTTGAATGTTAAATAGAGTTGCTTAATACACAATGGAACGATTAAAAAAATATCAGCAGAAAAATACAAAATAAATTTCTCAAAATCAAGTGTTTC
>DSAU01000417.1 GCA_011046315.1 bacterium | reverse complement strand
GATCTCCGTAGCTCACAAAACTGCGCATTTCGATTCGCCATTTTCTCAGGTAGCTAATAAATTTATTTTCCAGCGAAAGGCGCATGTATTTAAAATCGCTGCCAAATGCGGGGTGAGCGAAATATATTCTAAATTGGCTATAGCTCTGTATCACATTTTTCCTGTTATTAAAATCATAATGAAAAAAAACCCGGTTTAATTTTCCCTCATCCCAGGTTTTAATCCTTATTTTGTTGCCTCTGTTCAAAGTGGTCATATAGCCATAGCTTTTATCTTTTAATGAATAGTGATCAAGCCCGATGCGAAAGCTATGAGCTGGCTGCTCCGCAAAAGCCAGCGGAATTTGTAGCTGAATATTGGCGTTGGCTGCGAGCTTGCCGTCAAGTTTTTGAATTGTCAAATGTTGCCACAGGTTTTTAGATAAACTCTGCCAGGGCATGGAATAACTCAACCGAAAATCGAATCGCTCTGTCGCTGTAGCGTACCATAATTTATTTCGGAAAATATAATAGCGGTTGAGATAGCTGCTTTGAACGGAAATCCCTAATTTAGCGCCATCAAGTTGGTTGTACCAGATTTGAGGCCAGAGAAAGACAGAATACGCATCTCTCGGTAAATAGTACATTGACGGAAGTTCGGGGTAGAGAAAAGTTTTGATGCGAGGCTTTCCGTTATTGAGACGGTTTTGGTCTAAAATGATATCATCGGGATCTAATAATATCGACTTTATCCGCTGTTGAGTGATCCATTCCAAAGTCGCGCTGGCAGAGTCAATCCGGAATCTTTTGCGCAAGGTATCGTTCGCAGAGGTGACTGCCTGAATATCAACCGGCAGCTTTGTGTTTCCCAAATTTTTTATCGTGAGCTGATTGCTCCAGAGATTATCAGTGTTCTTTCGCGACCTCAATCCTGTAAAAGCATAATCCACCCTTGGAATTCCATTGATCCACAGGTCGAAGAACTCACTAAAATCTGTTTCAGTCACCTCCTCGCACGCTTGTTGTAACAAACTGGCATCTACATGCCTGAACTTATTGGATTGATAAAATCGTTTCAGAATCTCGAAAAATGTTTCCCGACCGGTGATGTGGTCCAATATGGAAAAAACCCGGGCAGCTTTTTGGTAAACGTGATAGTTGTACAGGTAGAGGTGATCGACTTCATTCGCTGGAGCGGACAGTGGTTGCTCAAATCCGCTGTAAAAATAGTAGTACAATGCGTTGAGCCTGACTTTATTGTAAGTTGAAAGCTGCCGAAACTGATCTTTAAGAAAATTCAATTCAATCGAGGGCTCAAGTCGGGGATCGTAATCGCCGAGTTTTTCGCTTCGATAAATTTCGGTGAGGAACGTCACCAGCCCCTCGTCCAGCCAACCATCTTTCATCTCGTTATTGGCAACAGCGCTCTGAAAATATTGATGGCAGATTTCGTGAAAAACCAATGAAAAATCATTATAGCCCAACACCGCAACCATTGGGTATTCCATCCCTCCATCAGTCAAGCCCTGACAAACGGTTAATTGTGGGTAGGGAAATTCGCCAATTTGCTGATCCAACCACTGTAACGCCTGTACAGCAGAATTCAGCGCAATATTGCGCCACTGTTTTGAATTTGATTTTAAATAGTAGATGTGAATAGAGATGTCGTTCCACTGAATGCCCTCATATTGATACTGAGGGCTCGCTGTCCAGACAAAATCATGAACATTTGCCGCATGAAAGGTCAATACTTTTCGATTCCTGGAAGATAGCGGTTTTTCTTTGTGGGTGATTAATCTGCCCGAAGTGGAATCGATAGTAGTCTGGCGCCACTTTTGTTCGCCGGAAACCAGCTCACCGGTTGCGGCGACGATAAATGAATCAGGGACATCGATGGTCACATCATAGTGGCCAAACTCGCCATAAAATTCACCGAAATAGTGATAGGGTTGCGCATTCCATCCGTTATGATCATAAACGCATAGTTTAGGATACCACTGGCTGACTTCGTATAAATTATCACGATAACCGAATTTATCGAAGCTCAGGTTATAGTGTCGGATTTTGGTGTCAAAGCGCAGGGTTAATTCTAACTTTTGCTGCTGCGGAAGCGGTGGATTGAGGTCAATTCTCAGCAGGGTGCTATCTTCACTGTAATTTAATTGGCATTCGACTCCACGGAATTGAGGTGGTAATATAGTAGCAAGCAGCAGTTCCATCCGAAGATAACCGCTCTCTTCCGGAGCTCTCACCAACTCGATTCCATTGGCGCGGGCTTGGCGATCCATGATCGTGCCCTTTTTAAAGGCGTTGGGATATAGATGAAGGTAAATTTCGGATAGTGTGTCAGGAGAATTGTTGGTGTAGCTAATCCGCTGGAACCCCTTTAAAAGATGATTGTCATGATCAAGCTTGGTATTGATTATATAGTTTGCCGATTGCTGCCAATAATCTGCACCCCATCCCAAACATGGCAAAAGCAATAGGGCAGAAAAAAATAATCTTGTAATTTGTAGTGATTGATTTTTCAAAACCCCACCCCAGAACGATAATTGAAATATGGTTTTTTACCAATACTCGATCAAGCTTGAACAGTGTAGCAACCGATAGCTATCTAAAAAACTGAATCGCTTGCAATAATTTTTCAGGAGTAATTGGAACCACACCAACTTCACCGCAAACAACCCCGGCAGCATAATTAGCAAGAGAGACTGCCACTTTGATGTCAGTGCCGGAAGCCATTGCTAATGTCAATGTGCTGATAACAGTATCACCTGCCCCGGAAACATCGTGAACTTTTTGAGCTCTGGTGGGAATCCGAGAAAAGTTTCGCTTTGAATCCAACAAACACATTCCTTGCTCACCCAGTGTTACCAATACATATTCGCATCCTATCCGCTCCATTAAGTTGAGACAAGCTGTTTCCAAATCATGGGTTGAATTTATCAGAATTCCAAAAGCCGCTTCGATTTCTTTCCGATTCGGTTTAAAAAGGCTGACATTCTTGTATTGAAAAAAATTACTAAATTTCGGATCAACAGTGATGATTTTATTATAGGCTCTGCTAAGGGTTATTGTGCGCTTAATTAACTCTGGACTCAATAATCCTTTATTATAATCTTCGATGATAATGGCGTCTGAATCTGGAACATTTTTTTTCAAAAAGTTTAAAATTTTCTGCTGCACTAATTGTGACACCGCCTGTTTCGATTCCCAATCCGCTCGAACCACCTGTTGACCATCGGCAATGATACGGGTTTTTACCACCGTCGGACGACTGTCATCAGCGACGATGAAATCGGTTACAAAGTTATGTTCATCCATGAGCGATAAAAAGTCTGCCCCTGCCTGATCTTTTCCGATAACACCAACCGAGATGGGCACAGCGCCAAGTGAAGCCAAATTACGCGCCACGTTCGCCGCGCCTCCCAGGCGCATAAACTCAGCTTTCACCTCCACCACCGGGACCGGCGCTTCCGGAGAAATTCGGCTTACTCCACCCTCAATATATCGATCAAGCATGAGGTCGCCGAGGACAATTATTCTCCGTCCTTCAAATTTATCAAGTAATGATTTTACTTTTGTTCGTGAAATATCAATCATTCCGCATACCCACACATTTTTAATATAATACTTTAATGTCTCTTTGTCAACAACTTTTTACGATATTTAAAACTTTATTTGGCCAGCCAGGCGCATCATTTAGTATTCGAGCTTATGGATAGTAACTTGGTCCTGCTGAATATCGTAAATCGCGATCGTGCTTTCACCGTAAAGCCAGCCACCGCACTCGCCCGGATTGACAATCCACGTCCCATCGGGCAGACGGTCAACGGCAGACTGGTGGTCATGACCGTAGATGATCATATCGTAACTGGTTTGTTGTTTGATTTCCGATAGAATACCCGCATCGTGCAGCACTAAAATATTTTTATTCGCAAACCGGATTTTAAAAGGTGGCAGATGCACTTTTCCAGCGTAAACATGATGCAGCCCTAAAATTTCGCCATCGTTATTTCCGAGCACAATTTCATAGGGCGAGCGCAATTTTTTCAATTCGCGCGCCGTAAAGGGCGCCACCAAATCTCCGGCATGTATCACCAGGTCAACCTGTTGAATGTTAAAAAAATCCACAGCAGCGCGTATGGCTGGAAGGTTATCGTGGCTGTCCGACATGATTCCTATTTTTTGAGCACATTCCGTCATTTTATCCTCTAAAAT
>DSAU01000388.1 GCA_011046315.1 bacterium | reverse complement strand
CTGCCGCCGTTTTCTCGAAAAGAAGATTGAAGATGGTGAAATCATGTATGGAATCAATACCGGAATTGGCGAATTCTCTGAGGTAGTTTTATCCGATGAACAGGTCAAACAATTTCAACGATATTTGATTTACAACCACTCCGCCGGAATCGGCGAGCCGGTGCCGGTAGAAGAGGTGCGAGCCGCCATGTTGACGCGAATCAATGTTCATGCGCGGGGACATTCCGGTTGCCGACCCGAAATCACCCAGACCTATGTCGACATGCTAAACAAGGGCGTCACTCCGGTGGTTTGCCAGAAAGGGAGCGTCGGCGCCTGTGGCGACCTCTCGCCAATGAGCCAGATTGCATTGTTGCTGCTGGGAGAGGGTGAAGCCTACTTTCAGGGGGAGCGGTTGCCAGGCGATCTGGCTTTGAAAAAAGCCGGAATTGACGTTCCCGGGCTCAAAGCGCGCGATGGTTTGGCAGCCATCAATGGCAGCAACCTGATACTGGGAATGGGGTGTCTCCAAATTTATGAGACGGAACGATTGTTCAAGCAGGCAGATATTGTTGCCGCCATGAGCCTGGAAGCGCTGCTGGCGAACATGAAGCCTTATGACGTCCGTCTGCATCAGTTACGTGGATTTCGCGGCGCGATCAGCGCTGCTGAGAATATTCAAAAGATGATTCAGGGATCTGACCTGTTATCTGGCAAGATGAAGGTCAAAGTTCAGGATGCTTACAGTATGCGATCCACGCCACAGGTACACGGCGCCGCCCGGGATCAAATGCGCTGGACTCGCGAGCAATTTGAAATCGAATTAAACGGCGTGGCAGATAATCCAATATTCCTGCCCGAAGATAATAGCGTGCTCACTGGCGCCAATTTTCAGGGTTCCCCGATTAGTGTTCCGCTGGACATGTTGGGTGCGACAATTACGATGATTTGTGTTATTTCGGAACGACGGCTGAATCGATTGTTAAATCCGGCGCTGAGCGTTGGGCTGCCAGCTTTTCTCACCAAAGGCGCAGGCATGTTTTCCGGACACATGCTCAGTCAATATACAGCGGATATGATGATCGTAGAGCAGCGGATTTTGTCAACACCGGCTTCGATCCAATCAATTCCGGCGGCCGCCGATCAGGAAGATTTTGTTAGCATGGGTATGAACAGCGCATTGAAGACCAGACAAATTTTAGAAAACGCCTGCGGTATCCTGGGGATTGAGTTTATAGCCGCGGCGCAAGCGTTGGATTTTCGCGATTTCAGCCCCGGTGCCGGAACCCGGGCTGCGCATCAGGCGGTACGTCAGGTGGTGCAGCATCTTGATGAAGACCGACCGCTGTATACTGATCACAACAACATGCTGAAAACGGTTAAACAGCGAAAAATTTTACACGCCGTTGAAAAGCAGATCGGCGAATTAAAAACGTATTAATGTTTTTGGTGGGGGTACGGCTGTAAATTAAGCAGTTGAAAATGCAAAAGAAATAGGATTGAGCAATTTCAGCGGGGTTATTTTTCGTCTATTGAGTTGTAATGACGCTACCGATTTATAGCAAATCAGCGCTGCGGATAAAGCTGGGTTTGTGATTAGAATCGTTCAAACTAACGATCTCGACTTGAGACAGCATCTCAAGATACACGGCTTTTTAACCCGTAAGAATTTTTAAACCATTAACGGTGAAATGAATAGATCTCAGGTCAACCAGTATAATATCCTGCCGCATCCTTCGCAATAGATCACCTCAGAATCAGTTCTGCCGATGGATGACAGAGATGTCGGCAACTTGATAAAACACCCGAGGCAGGTATTGTCCTCTTTTACGGGTACGATTGCCCGTTTATAGCGTTTTTTCAATTTTTCATAACTAAACAGCAACGGCTTTTTAATCTTTGCTGATAGATCATGGCGGGCTTTGAGCAACTCGTCCTCACGTTCCGTATTAAAACCCAACCGTTTCATTTCTGAGATTTCTTCGATCATCATGTCTAAATCTTGCAGAGCAACCAGCAAGTTTATCTGTTTTTTTTCCAAGATTTCTACCCCCTTGAAATAATTTCAATGAACTCAGAGTATGTTTCCGCCTCTAACAATTTGTTGCGGTTCTTTGCCTTGTTGAGAATTTCAACCATTTTGCCAAGTATTGGCAGGTACATGTTGCTTTGATCCTGGGGTGGCGCTATGATCATAAAAATCAGGTGTACCGGTTTGTTGTCGATTGCATCATATTCAATTCCCTGGCGGGATTTGCCGAATGCGATCATAATATCCTGAGCCGATGTGGTTCTACCGTGGGGAATCGCCACATTTTTTCCGATGCCGGTGCTGCCAAGATTTTCACGCTGGCGAAGCATCTCCAGTACAATATCACGATTTTTAAGATATTTAACTTTGACAAATTGATCCACAAGTTCTACAAACAACTCGTCTTTGGAGGTCGCCATCAAATCCGGCAAAAAAAGTTGTTCATCAAAATAATTAGTCAATTCTTCGTTGTTCATCTTTTCCTTCCTGAAATTTTATGGATTTGTTTCATGCGCTTTGCTAATAATTTCACGTAATACCGGTCGAATATAAATATGGTTTAATTCGAGCAAGCAAAGTTCAGATGCGATCAAATTAATTTTTTGTTCAAGCGGCAGATTGGAATTTATAATTATAAGATTTCGATCGGGCATTTTACACAATCCGCCTGAAAAGTCTCCTTTTTCGTATCTTAAATCGATCGATAATTGGCTGAGCAAACTCTCAAATGCTTGAAGCAAATTTTCCCGTTTCATGACGACCTCGCTCATAAATACTGATCGAAATTTTTGCGCTTCATCAGCTCCACCATATCTTTTACATCCTGGGCGCGATCTCTGGGGCATATCAACAGAGCATCTTCGGTTTCGACGACAATTAAGTTTTCAACACCAATGGCAGCGACAAAACGGTCTCTGCAATCGATCAGGCAACCTTTGGTGTCTTTAAGAAGGTGATTCCCACTTACTACATTCTTATGCTGATCTTTTGGAGAAATTTTATACACTTCGTCCCAACTTCCCACATCGTTCCAATTGAAATCGCCTTTGACAACGCATACATTGTCCGAATGTTCCATCACACCATAATCAATTGAAATGCTCTTAATCTGACAATACACCCGCTGTAATACTGCTTGTTGCTGCGATGTTCCAAAAGAGCGGTCGATTTCCATTAATCCATCGTACAACTCCGGCATTGATTTTTCGATCTCGGCTAAAATTGTTTTCACCTTCCAGATAAACATGCCGCTATTCCAGAGAAAATCACCACAATTGAGGAACCTCTCGGCGGTTTTTATGTCCGGTTTTTCAGCGAAAGTTTTGACTGCATAGATTGGGATCGAATTTTCATCAGCGAGTAATTTGTCAAATTGAACATATCCATAACCGGTCGCAGGATAGCTGGGCGTGATGCCGATGGTCACCAAAAAGTTTTCTTTGACTGCCATTTGTTCGGCAGCTTGCAGGATTTTACGGAACTGATCTTCGTTTTCGATCCGATGGTCTGACGGTAATACAACCATCACCAGCTCCGGATCAATTCGTTTTAAAAAGACGGCAGCCAGCCCGATGCAGGCTGCGGTGTTTTTGCCTTTCGGCTCAATAATCAGGTTGTCGGATTTTAAAAATGGCAATTGAGCTTGAATCTCTGCGGTCTGTTGAGCCGTGGTTACTATAAAAATTTGATCTTTCTCAACCACCCCTTCTAAACGACTGATCGTGGATTGAATCATGGACTGGTCATTTAAAATGTTCAACAATTGCTTTGGACGCTTTAAACGGCTTAGAGGCCAAAACCGAGTCCCACCCCCACCTGCCATAATTACTGCGTACATAAAACCTCCTCCGGTTATGGTGCAAGCCCAAATCACCTTTATGGACAGTGCGAACAATTTAAAAAATTACGCTAAAAAAAATGCCATTGCTAGCTCAGCAGACGCGACCAATGGCAAAATTAAATATTTGACGTTTAAAAATGTTCTCCATAAATAGCAAAGATACCGATTGATTATTCAAGATCGTAGATCTTTTTTGATGGTCTGTATTCATTTAAACAATTGCAATTACTTTTCATCAAATTTAACTGGTAAAGTTAACAAATTAAACCTAAAAAATCAAGTTTTTTATTTGCCAAATCAAAGTATCTTAGTCGTTGGTTTATAAACCAGATTTCTTGGAGAAATCTGGTTTATT